>JADFKA010000062.1 GCA_022565135.1 Pseudomonadota bacterium | reverse complement strand
TTCTCATATCTCGCTTGCGCTGGTACTTTTGCTGACAAGTGAGGTCTGGGCGCTGGGCCTGGGAGAAATTCGACTGAATTCTGCGCTCAACGAGCCGTTGCGCGCAGAAATCGAGTTGCTTTCTGCGACACCGGAAGAGCTTGCTAATTTGAAAATTGCCATGGCCTCGGCCGCAACGTTTGAACGTTACGGCCTGGATCGTCAGAGTTACCTGCAGAACATTCAGTTCCTGGTCATTCGCAGCGGCAGCATGGGCGGTTACGTGATTGAGATACGTTCGCCGGCGGCGATAACCGAGCCGTTTCTGACATTCCTTGTAGAAGCGAGCTGGTCACGTGGTCGGTTGTTGCGTGAATACACCGTGCTTCTGGATCCCCCTACATTCGCGCCGCCGGTTGCAACCGCGGCGCCACCGGTGGTGACTGCGCCGACGCGCAGCACGCCCACGGACAGCGCACGCATCGAGCGTGTCGCACCAACTCCACAGATCAGCGAACCTGAACCGACGCCAAGAGTTGTGCGGCCTGCACCGACACCGGAGCCGGTCGTAGATGATTCGCCATACGATATGTCGGACAGCGGCGATCATCTGGTGCAGCGCAGTGAGACTCTTTGGGGTATCACGATCCGTGTTCGACCCGATAGCCGACTGACGATCAACCAGACGATGATGGCGATCTTTGCAGCAAACCCCGAAGCGTTCGGCGGCAATATCAACATTCTCCGAGCGGGCGCCAGATTACGTATTCCAAGTGCAGACGAAGTTTTCCGGATCAGTCGCGGTGACGCATTGGATCAGGCGCGACGCCATCATGCTGCCTGGCAAGGCAGCTATGCCGCGCCGCTGGATGATACGTCATCACGCAGCCTGACCCTCGTGCCGCCTGATGACGATTACCTCGATGACGATGTCGGGACAGACAGTCAGTACGGGCTCGATCCGCAGACTCGCGAACAGGAAATTGAGCAGCGCATCGCCGATCTGGAGGCTGCCGACATACCGGCGCAACGATCTCTGATCGAGATCCGTAACAACGAATTGGCCACGCTACGTCAGGAACTCTCACGGATCCGCGGCGAAGTCTATGAACTGCCGGTCGACGATCCGTTCGTCGACGACGCCGATGAAGATCTAGTCGATGCAGGTCTTGCAGATGACACGTTGCCGGACGACGAGGAAATCCTGGCCGACGATGATGCCGATGCAATCGGTGTCGACGACGATGAGCCGGTTGTGGATGTAACGCCGCAACCGGTCCGGGACACGATCGAAACGCCGACACGCGTTGAACCCGGTTTCGTAGATCGAGCGATCGATGCGCTGACCAGCCTTTGGGCAATGATTATTATTGCGGCGGTGGTTATCGCGGGCGGTGTGCTTTTCTGGTTCATGCGTCGCGATGCCGATGACGATGATGATGAAGTCGAGGATCTGTCCAGCTCCTTGCGCGAGCTGGATGCTGACGAGGTGGATGCTGATCCGCTGGCGGCAACCGCAAGCTTGCGGGCGCCCGTGCTGGTAGACGATTCCATTATGGTTGTCGAACAGGAATCCGGTTTTCAGCCGGACGTCGACGCAACGGTCGATGCACCTGCACCAGATTTCGAGGTGCAAGCTCCGGCCGAGTTCAAGGCTGAGGCAGAGACTGAGGCCGAGGACGAGGATCCCACGAGCGAATTCGATGCCCTGGAGGATACGTTCAGCAGCGATACGGCGATGAACCTGGACCAGGCCGATCCGATAGCAGAAGCCGATTTCCATATGGCTTACGGTCTTTATGACCAGGCGGCAGACCTGATCAACGGCGCATTGGGAGTCGAGCCCGATCGTCGTGATCTGCTGACGAAACTCTGTGAAATTTATTTCGTTTGGGGCGATCGCGATGCCTTTGTGGATGCGGCCGAACGCCTGCAGGCCTCGGCCGGCGATGCGGAGTTCGCAGAGTGGGACAAGATTGTCATCATGGGCCAGCAAATCGCTGCAGACGACAAATTGTTTGCAGGTGCTACAGCCGCGGCGTCGCCAGCAATCGATCTGTCGTTCGAAGTAGGCATGGACGAGGCCGGCGCTCTCGACATGGAGTTCGCTGCCGAAGATGACGTGCAGATTGATATTGTGGATCTCGGCGCTGCATCGGGTGCGACGCAGGAAATTCCCGAGAGTGCAGCTCCCGATTTCGAATTGACGGCCGAGATGCCCGTCATCGAAGACGGCACGGCCGAGATGCCCGTCATCGAAGACGGCACGGCCGAGATGCCGGCATTGGATGCGACTGGCGAGACGCCAACAATCGAACAGCAGTTCGATAAGCTGAGCGGCTCAGCAGAGCTACCGGCGATCGACGAAGCGATTGGTGGTGCGATAGAGACCATGGGTGAGGCAGGTGACGAGACGGCCGAGATTAACCTCGATGATCTTGGTCTCGATCTCGACGGGCTCAAGGAGACTGAAATAGCGGCGCTCGATGACCTGGATAATCTTGATGCGACGGGTAAGTCCGAGATTTTGGCCGATACCGGTGTTAACGAGGAGCTTGAGGACCTGGACGAGGTAACCGGGAAAAACCCCGAAATTGACCCGGATGCGACAGGCATGCAGGCCACGTTGAATGTGGAACCCGAAGCCACAGAACTCGCGACAGATGTAGGTTTCGATCAGAGCTTGCTCGACGCGACCGGTGTCACGCAGGTATTGAGTCCCGATTTCGTTGTCGAAACGGCGTCCGATGTGGCGGCAGCCCTGTCGGACGATGATGCGACCATGCTTGCGTCAGGACTTGGCGCTGACAAAACAGACGCGGCGCCGGCAGATCAGGATGAAACAATGCTCGCGGGACTGGATGACGAGCCTGAGGGCGACTATGAATTCGCCAAGACGGAGGCGCTGCCGGCGGACGCATTTTCAGGCGCTGCGGGTCTTGACGAAACCGGTGAACTGCCGGCAGTTGCCAGTACCGATGTTGATCTTGATCTCGATGATCTGACCGCTGCGCTGCAAGTGAGCGAAATTGGCGACACGATCCAACAGAGCCGAGACGATGCAACCGTGGAGCAGCCGCGCCCCGACCTGCCCACGGATGACGACGACATCGCGACGATGGCGCTCGCGCCGGGCGACATGAGTGAAGATCTGTTTGACGCGCGGACGATGACCGAGGTTGGTACCAAGCTCGATCTCGCCCGCGCCTATGTTGATATGGGCGATCCCGCAGGTGCTCGCTCCATCCTCGAGGAAGTCCTCGATGAGGGAGACGAAAGCCAGCGGCAACAAGCTCAACAGCTGCTAGACTCTCTACCGTCCTGAGGGTGTCGGCCGCTCGTCCTGAGCGACCGGTCATGAATCCTGCATATGCGTATTGCTTTGGGCATCGAGTACGACGGCACGGCGTACAACGGCTGGCAGCGACAACGCACGGGTGATGGTATACAAGCGCGTGTTGAAGATGCACTGGAGCAAGTTGCCGACCACTCCATCGACGTAACCTGTGCTGGTCGCACGGACACCGGCGTGCATGCATCCGGGCAGGTCATCCATTTTGATACGACGAGCGAGCGGACGGCGAGCGGCTGGCTGCTCGGTGCGAACTGTAATCTTCCCGACGATATCAATGTGACCTGGGCCAGGCCAGTAGACGATGGGTTTCATGCACGCTTCTCAGCGATTGCGCGGACCTATCGATACCTGTTGCTCAATTGCCCGGTCCGGTCCTCACTGTACCGGCACCGTGCCTGGTGGGTACATGCGCCGCTCGATGCGTCGCACATGCACGAAGCAGCGCAGGTGTTGATCGGAAAACACGACTTTTCCGCCTTTCGCGCAGCAGCTTGCCGAGCGTCAACGCCGGTCCGTGAGATGCATTCGATCGCGGTAAACAGGTGTGACGACTGGATCGAGTTTGAGCTTACTGCGAATGCATTTCTGCAACACATGGTGCGCAATATTACCGGCGTGCTGGTTGCTGTCGGCCGTGGTGACCAATCGCTGGATTGGGTATTGACGCTACTGAAAAGTTGCGACCGTTCACAAGGCGGCGTGGCGGCACCACCGCACGGATTGACGTTGATCAAGGTCGACTATCCGGAGGAATACGATTTACCACAAAAGCGCAGCTTGCGGATATTCGATAAGATGCGACCATGAGCTGGTTCGACAAACTTTTACCGTCCAGGATCAGTACCGCGAAGCGTACTCGCTCGGTGCCTGAAGGAGTTTGGATAAAGTGCGCTAAATGCGACGCTCAGCTGTATCGCAATGAACTTGAGCGCAACCTGCAGGTTTGCCCCAAGTGCGAGTATCACATGCGCATTGGTGCACGCCGGCGCCTTGAAATTTTCCTCGATCCTGACTCGCAGCAAGAGCTGTCGGCGGGACTTGAGTCGCTGGATCCGCTCAAATTTCGCGACAGCAAGCGTTATCGTGACCGTCTGGTACAGGCGCAGAAGAAAACTGGCGAGAAAGATGCGCTTGTCTCTGTTACGGGATCGCTGCTCGGACGACCTGTCGTTGTCTGCGCATTCGAGTTTGCATTCATGGGTGGGTCCATGGGCTCAGTCGTCGGCGAGCGTTTCGCGCGCGCCGTGGATCATGCGACCGAAAACAAGATGCCACTTATTGCATTTTCAGCCAGTGGCGGCGCCCGTATGCAGGAGGCACTGTTTTCGCTGCTGCAGATGGCAAAAACTTCTGCGGCGTTGGCGAGACTTGGCAGCGAGGGCGTTCCCTATATATCGGTATTGACGGATCCAACGACGGGTGGTGTTTCGGCAAGCCTGGCGATGCTTGGCGATGTCAATATCGCCGAACCGAATGCGCTGATCGGTTTCGCCGGGCCGCGCGTCATTGAGCAGACCGTAGGCCAGAGACTTCCGGAAGGATTTCAACGCAGCGAGTTTCTGCTCGACCACGGCGCGATCGATATGATTGTCGATCGCCGCGAGATGCGTCAGCAAATCGCCGACTTGCTGGCCAAATTCGAGCACCGACCTAGCCCGGATCATTCATGAATACGTCCGCACCCTTGCTTGATCCTTGTCCGCACACGGAATTTTTCTCCCTCGGGAATACACACTGGTATTCCGCTCAGTCGGAAAATCCTGTGCGCGAAAAATGCTCTGCGCAATCATTGCGGCGATTCATGAATGTTCCGGGCAGCCGGATCAGTAATCAAGCGCAATGCCTTCGCTTGATTTGCCTCTGAACGATTGGTTGGTCCGGCTCGAGACCCTGTCCCCCTGGGAAATCGACCTCGGACTTGAGCGCGTGCAGTGTTTGTTGGAGCGCCTGAACCTCGAGCGACCTGAAACCGTTTTTCACATCGCCGGCACCAATGGCAAGGGCTCGAGTGTCGTGATGCTGGAGTCGCTGTTGCGAACCACTGGTGTACGTGTCGGCAGTTATACGTCGCCGCACATCATTCGTTATAACGAACGCATCCGCATTGACGGTGTTGAGGCATCGGACGCGGTAATCGTCGCGGCCTTCGAACGTATTGAAGCGGTGCGTGATGACGTGCCGCTCACTTATTTCGAGTTTGGTACGCTGGCTGCACTTGCAGTGTTCGCAAACGCCGGTGTCGACACAGTCATACTCGAGATTGGCATGGGCGGGCGGCTCGATGCCGTAAACGCTGTTGAGCCTGATGCCGGCCTCATAACGAACGTCTCGCTCGATCATTGCGATTGGTTAGGCGACGATGTTGAGACAATCGCGCAGGAAAAAGCTGGCATCATGCGGCGAGATAAGCCGCTGGTCTTCGCATCGATGGACATGCCACACGCGATCGTCGCGCGAGCTGCGGCGATCGGTGCAAATCTGATCGCCGCGGGACGTGACTACCACTGGGTGCTGGACGGTGATGCCTGGTCGTGGCGGGGCGCGCAGACTCATCTCAAGAACCTGCGGCGGCCATCTCTGCCAGGAGCTATTCAAGTGGAGAATGCGGCGGGCGTATTGGCCCTTGTCGAGGCGGCGGGTCACGGTAATTTGCTGCGCGCAGACGTCATCAATGCAGCGTTCAGTAACCTGCACCTGAGCGGGCGCATGCAAATGCTTGATGTGGATGGCAACTGGCTGCTGGATGTTGCGCATAACCCCGCTGCGGCCGGCGTTCTGGCCGACACGTTGCGTACGCTGCCGATCGCGGGCCGTACCATCGCCATCATCGGCATGCTCGATGACAAGGATGTCGAGGGCCTGGTCTCACCGCTGGTCGATGCGGTGGCGAGCTGGGTCGCGGTGACGGCCGACAATGCGCGAGCGATCCCGGCAGCCGATCTGGCACGGCGGATCGCCAATGTGACTCACAAGAGTTGTCTGATCGCTACATCGCTGCGGCAGGCGCGAGATCATGCTCGCGCATTGGCCGGAGCGGATGATCGCATCCTGGTGATGGGGTCATTTTATCTTGTTGGTCCGGTTCTCGAGCTCCTGTGCCCAGTTGAGATATACTCGCCGCGCAAATCATGATGGATCGGGCTTTAAAAGAACGCATCATTGGCGCAGGTGTTCTCGTCCTGTTCGTAGTGCTCGTCGTGCCCGTATTTCTCGACGGTTCGCCAGGCGACAACGAAATTGTGACTGAACGCGTACTGTTGCCCGGTCAGTCCGAGCAAGCTCATCAGACCGTAGTGCTTGATCGCGACCGCAGCAATCCGGTACCGGTCGCCAGCAGCGTCCCTGTTGAATCGGCGGCGCAAACGAATCAGGCCGCTGGCAGCCGTGAACCGCAGCGTACGCCAGCGCCGGAAAAACAAAATGCGGCAGAGCGCGACGACAAGAAATCGCCACCGGTTGCGGCCGTTGTCCGTGCAGCGCCTGCAAGTGTTGCTTCGACAGGCATGTGGGCTGTGCAGCTGGGCAGCTTCAGTAATCTGAAAAACGCTGAACGATTGGCGGCCAACTTGCGCAAACAGGGTTTCGCTGCGTTCCTGAGTCAGTTGTCGACGACTTCTGGCAATTTGCATCGTGTGCGAATCGGCCCACAAAAGGATCGTCAAAGTGCCGAAGCGATGGCCGAACGATTGCGCAAGGCAGGTCACACAGGCCAGGTCTTGCCGCATCCCTGAGGCCGGCGTCGTTTGCGAGGTATTCTGAAATCTCTGTTAGACTCCGCTCCAACCAAGCCGATCACACCTGAGCCGCGCCGACATCTCTGATGCCGATCATCGACATATTCATCGCCGTCGCCATCTTAATTTCTGTGTTCGTGGGCGCGTACCGCGGATTGGTGAAAGAAGCGATATCCTTCGTGGCCTTGCTCGTCGCAATTTGGGCCGCGCTCTATTTCGGCCCGGCATTCGGTGATATCTCGGAGCGCTGGATCGACTCAAAAGAAGCGCAGAAATGGTTTGGTCGTGTCGTTGTCTTCGTCGTTATCCTGTCGATCGGCGGGGTGCTGGGCTGGGGAATATCCAAGATCGTACGATTGTCTCTGCTGGGCGGCATGGATCGCCTGCTTGGGGCATTGTTCGGTGTGGTACGAGGCGTTGTGCTGGTCGCGGTGCTGATCCTCGCGGGCCAGTTTTCGGATATGGACAAAAATAAATGGTGGCGCAAATCAAACACGATCCCGTATCTGGAGGTCGTCGCTCACTGGATCGAGGTCATGGCACCGCAAGGCTATGAACTGTTGAAGCCGGATGAGGCGGCGAAGAAATTTAAGATCGATTTGACGTCTGACCTGAATAACAACATGAAAAACTAAGAATCGCGGGGATATCTATGTGCGGCGTTGTCGGAATTGTTAGCCATCAAGCGGTCAACCATGCCTTGTATGATGCTCTGACCGTCATGCAGCATCGCGGTCAGGATGCTGCTGGTGTCGTTACCTGGGGGGCAGATGGACTCAGGGACCGCAAGAGTATCGGGCTTGTGCGTGACGTGTTTCGTCAGCGTCATATGGATTGGCTGACCGGCAATATTGGTATCGGCCACATACGCTATCCAACCGCCGGCGGTGCTCGAGTCGATGAGGCACAGCCATTTTACGTAAACTCACCGTATGGAATTTGTCTTGGTCATAACGGCAATCTGACCAACTCCGATGAGCTGACCCAGCTCCTGACCAAGCAAGACCGCCGCCATCTCAATACAGGATCCGATTCGGAAGTGTTGCTGAACGTTTTCGCACACGAATTGCAGATTCGTACGAACGGTGCACCGACACCCGAACAAATTTTCGACACGGTCGACGCCGTACACCGTCGCTGCAAAGGTGGTTATGCCGTCGTTGCAATGATCGTCGGCATCGGCATCGTCGCATTCAGGGACCCCAATGGCATTCGGCCGCTCGTACTTGGCCAACGGCAAGGTAAGGGCGGGTCCGACTACATGGTTGCGTCGGAAAGTGTGGCTTTGGATATCCTGCGGTTTGAGAGACTTCGCGATGTCCGACCGGGTGAGACGGTTTTCATCGAGATTGACGGCCTCCTGCATAGCCGCGAGCAGCAGCATGCGGCGCGCCATACACCGTGTATTTTTGAATTCGTCTACTTCGCTCGGCCTGATTCAATTCTCGACGACCTTTCCGTGTACAAAGCACGACTGCGCATGGGTGAGCAACTCGCGGGCAAGATC
>JADFKA010000061.1 GCA_022565135.1 Pseudomonadota bacterium | reverse complement strand
CGGCCCCGAAGTTCACGGCCAGACCTTTCGCCACGACGAAAGCGAGACGGCAACGATGCCGAATCAATCACCAGTTCGTTACGCCCGTGGCGTCGGAGGCGGCAGCGTGCATTACACCGCGAATTTCTGGCGTTTTCGTCCCGTCGATTTCAAGGAACGTAGCTTGCTCGGTCCAATATCCGGTACTAACTTTGACGACTGGCCGATCACATACGAGGAACTGGAGCCTTACTACACCAAAGTTGACTGGGAAATCGGAGTGTCTGGTGCGCCGGGCCCGTTTGATGCACCTCGCTCGAAACCGTTTCCCGTGCCACCGATGCCGATCCAGTCGTTGCTCGAACGCGGGGCGGAGACACTCGGAATGCACGCGCAGCCCGAGCCATTGGCAATCCTGTCGCAGCCGCACAACGGCCGGCCCGCTTGTATCAGTTGCGGCTACTGCATGTTCTACGGCTGCGAGGTCGGCGCCAAGTCATCGACGCTGGCTACGATGATTCCGCTGGCCGAAGCGAGTGGGCATTGCGAGATTCGGCCTGAGTCGACGGTGATTCGAATCGAAACAGATGATAACGGAAGAGCCAAGCAAGTTGTCTATTTGGACGCGGACGGCAACGAACAGGCGCAAGCGGCAAAAGCCGTGGTGCTGTCTGCAAATGGTGCGGAGTCCGCGAGGCTGCTACTCATGTCAGACAGCGCACAACACCCTGACGGCCTTGCCAACTCCAGCGGTTTCGTCGGCAGGAACCTGATGCACAATTCGCACTCGGTGGGAAACGGTGTTTTCGAACACCCTTTGAATGACTACAAAGGCGTACAGGTCTCGCGAATTATTCATGATTTTTACGAAACCGACGAGCAACGCGGTTTTTACGGCGGTGGTGGTATTGACGCTCGTTCGCTATTTTCGGCGACTCCCATTTTTCATGCCATGGAGGGCATGCCGTTTGATCAGCCTCGGTGGGGCGCGAAATGGAAAGACGATTTCGCGCATAATTTCACACGCCAGATGTCGATTGTGGGTTCGACAACGTCGCTCGCACTCGATAGCAACAACATCACGCTGGATCCCACGAGCAAGGACGCCTGGGGTCGGCCGGCCATTCGCGAAACCTACCGCGATCATCCGGACGATCTTGCAATGGGTGGCTTCCTGCTCGATCGTGCAATGGAGCTGTTCGATGCGGCCGGCGCTGTTAAATCGTGGCGGCTGCCGATACAGACGACGACGGGCGGCGAGCACCTGCTCGGGACCTGCCGTATGGGTGATGACCCCACAACCTCGGTTGTTGATCGCGAACATCGCAGTCACGACATGCCTAACCTCTTTATCTGCGATGGCAGCAGTTTTGTGACATCGGGCCGCGGTCAGCCAACGATGACGATTATGGCGCTCGCATTCCGGGCCGCCGATCACATTGTGGCCGCCGCCCGCGCCGGAGAGATTTAAACCTCCGTCAAAGTGATATTGACAGAGTACAAGCCTGGAGAAACGAACAATGAAGCGATTGATTATTTTTCTTACTGTATTGTTGCTGGTCAGCTGCGAAATCGGCATCGATACCTCTCGCAACGTTGCATGGCTCAATGCACCCGGCACCGAGGATATGGACTTACCCTTTTCCTCCGCCGTACGCGTTAACGATTTGCTGTATTTGTCAGGTTCAATCGGCCTGGTGCCCGGCACACGCAACCTGGCCGAGGGCGGCATTCAGGGCGAAACACGCCAGACCCTCGAGAATATCTCGCAAACACTTGAAAATTTCGGCTCGTCGCTGGACAACGTCGTTAAGTGCACCATTTTTCTTGCTGATATATCCGAGTGGGGCGCGATGAACGAGATCTATACGACCTTTTTCCCCAACAAACCTGCTCGCAGCGCGCTCGGCGTGAGTGGCCTCGCGCTCGGCGCGCGCGTCGAGATCGAGTGCATCGCCGTAATAGATTAGGGCTTAATCAATAACTAACCCGAATATCAGGGGTGGATCTCGAGTAAAGCGTCGCGGCGGGCGCCCAGTGCGCGCAGGCGGCGCTTATCGAGTACGTCGCCCAGTTGCTCTTTGAGCAACTCATCGGTCAACGATAACAAAGCCTCTATCCATGTCGCGCCAATATCAAGCTCCACATTGGCAAGATTTTTTGGTATCGACTTGTTCGCCGCGAACGTCTTCGAGTGGCCCGCCAGAATAAGATTCCAGGTCGACTGATCGTAGCTGATCGTGGGGACAGATCGCCCTTCATTGAATATCAGTGCATCAAATATGAGCATCGCATTCCATTGCACGGTAAATGGGCAGTCTGCATCGCCGCCGAGCTCGGCCCGTTTGTTTTCATCGATCGTGCCTGCGGGCAGAAATTGCAGTGAACCCTCGACGCCGTCGAACTCGCGTTTGACAGCAACCGGCACCATGTCCAGTCCCAGCAGTAGATCGATTCTATAGGCGGCCACCTCGGGGTAGAAATTGCGGCGCGTACGTTTGGAAAAAACAGCATTTACGACATTCTCTCCATCGAGGATCGATACCAGTTGCCTACCTGCCACATCGACGCCTGTGGCGAGTGCTTCGCCATTGGCTAGCAGCGCTTCGAGCTTCGCGGTGTCGAGCTTGCTCTGGCGTGCTCCAACATCGCGTGGATGCGTTGTCGGCGCCGGCCAATGCTTACCACTTTCTGTGATGATGGATAGTTCGTCGCCGCTGATAACGAGCGCGTTACCGTGACCACTGTAGTAGCTGTTGAGCATGCCGGTGTCCACTTCGATGACGCGTCCACCGAGACGCTCGTATATGCGTCGGCCAGGTGTTGGCGTATGTCCAATAACGACTCGCTGAGCACCGATTGCTTGCAGCGATGTCTGCAGTCGATCGGTTTCAATCAGGTCACCACAATAGGCATTGCCGCGATACCAGAATGGTCCATTCACGGCGTACACCTCGGATCCGTTCAGGTATTTCAGAGCCGCCAAGGTCGCTACGTCGACATCCGGCGCCGCGGTGAAATCGCGTAGCAACTGCGTGCGTTCACGATACGTGTCTGTTGGCAGCAGAATTCCTGCTTCAATGAGTTTTTCGACCTGACGCACGTACACGGCCACCTTGTCGTGCAGCGTTTCATTGACGCCTTGCAGGCCGATTTCGCTTATCAGTGGCGAAATGCCGCCGTGAACAAAGGCCGTACCGTCAATGACAATCATAATTTGTTTTGACAGCAACCAACGACCGTAGCGACCTTCAGAAGCAAAAGCATTGCGATGCGCGAAAAAGCCTGGCGGAGACTTCTCATCGAAAGCCCGGCGATGTTCCTCGATGGGTGCATCGTCTCCCACTCGACTTCGCGAATAGGCCTTGAACCAGCGTTCACGCTCCTCTTCCGATTCGTCGGCTGCGAACGCCGCATACTCTTCATCGGAGACGTAACGCAAATCACCGATGAGATTCATCACCTCATGATTTCCCAACAACACATGCACACGACCGCCTGCCGAGGCGGCCTCATCTTCAAGGCGCATCAGCAGATCCATTGCATCACGCGATTCCGGACCGCGATCGAGGATGTCACCCACTATGACGAGATGCGCACGATCGCCAGACCAGGACAATTCCTCATCGAGCACCTGCGCACTTTGCAGTGTCCGGATCATCGCGCCATACGCGCCATGGATATCGCTGATTGCGACAACGCGCTCAATGCCGTTAAAGGTCCACTCGCCGGCCCTGGCGGGCAGCGCGATCACGAATAACACCGCTAGCGAAAATATAACCCGCACACTCAGCTGCCTTCCTGTCATTACATGTCTCGTCATGGCCAAATTTCAGTGTAGTGGCAACGTTGCCCGGCAGCAATTTGGCCCGCAGTCTTTGCCGCAGCCTGTGCTAGACTTTCGGCGTCTTCGAAAATAATACGGAGTCACCGCCGGTGTCCTCAAACTATTGTCGTTGGACGCTTCGCACGTCCCTTTTGTTCCTGCTCGCTTACTCCGCCGCCGCACATGCAGGCAGCGATGGGGATCCTCTGTTTGCCAGCCATGAAGCCCTGCAAGTAACTATTACTGCCCCGTTTTCGTCGTTAATGCGTGACAGGCCCAACGAGGAATACATGCCCGCGACGTTTCGCTACCAGGATTCTGCGGGTGACACCATCGAATTTAACATCGGCATTCGCACACGCGGCCGTCTACGACGCGATCCGACGATTTGTTCGTTTGCACCATTGCGTCTGAATTTCAGGAAGTCAGAAACCAAGAGCACATTATTCGATAAACAGAACAAGCTAAAACTCGTCACACATTGCCGGAACAAAAACCGGAAATATAAGCAGGGTGTCATAAAAGAGTATCTCGCCTACCGAATCCTGAATCTAATGACCGATGTCAGTTATCGCGTCCGCCTGTTAGACGTCACCTATATGGACACGGACAAAGATAATCGTGAAAGAAACAGCTTCGCTTTTTTTATTGAACACGCAGATCGTTTCGCGAAGCGAATCGATCTGCCCGCCCTCCAAGTGAGTGGGGTGAGCCTTTTGGACCTGCAACCCGAATACCTCAATCTCACGTCAGTTTTTCAATACTTCATCGGCAATACGGATTTTTCACCGCGATCCGCAGCAAAGGGCGACGACTGTTGCCACAATTACACGCTCTTTGGCAGGAAAAATGAGCCCTACTTCGCGGTGCCCTACGATTTCGATATGTCCGGCATCGTCTATACGGACTACTCCGCGCCGAATACGCGCTTTCGCCTTCGCAACGTCACCCAGCGCCTTTATCGAGGACGCTGTATCAATAATTCGCACCTGGCTGAATCACTGCAACAATTTGCTGATAAGCGCGATGAAATTACCGCATTGATCAATGGGCAGGAGTATTTATCAAATGGCGTGCGCAAAAAAGTGCTGAAGTATGTTGACAATTTTTACACACTCCTCAACAGTAAAAAAGGAATAAATAAAAGACTCGTCACAAAATGTATTTAGGTGATGTATCCAGCTGCGTTGCCTGAATCCAGTCCACGACTATTTTCGACACCCTGGGGTGAATGAAATAGCCAACTGAACTGTGTGGATTGGATTTTCCATAACGAATAGCGAAATTATAAATACGGAAATCGTGCAAGGAACTCACAATTCGCTGTTCCATCATTTTCTTGAAGTCGTCAGCAAGCGTGTTGTCATGACACGTATAGTCATCTTCGGCCGAAACGTTGTACCAGGAAATGACATTGGTCGGGTAACACGATTCTGATCCGTTGCTGGCTCCCAATAATCGCTTGCGGATATGGTTGTCACCTAACGGCGCGCCCATCGTCAGCCACGTGTCGATCTTGGCGTCACCGTAATCGTCTGCGTATTCCGGATCGTGTGACAACTGCCACAGCACATCGTAAGCAACCGCACATCCGGTTCCATGTGTCATCAGCAACACACGGTCGCCGCGCTCGAGCAACTCGCACAGTTTGCTGCGCACACGTTCACGAACCTGAGCTGCATAGTCGGTCTTTCCCGCCAGGTATTCGCAGAAATCCTTGGACACGCATGAAATCAGCGGCATAGTCAGACCGATCGCGCCAAGAATCGGCGCAGCGACGTCTGCGATGAACTCGGGCAGCGGCGACTTGCCGGGCAATCGATCATATTGTCGAATATTAAAACGCTTGCGCGCTGAAATACTGCGCAGGCTATTCAATGCGTTGCCGCGATCGCCGATATCCAGGTTAGTGTCGTAGTGTTTGCCTTGTGCTTCGAGCAGCCTATTGGTCAGATCTCCGTAATAAGCCATGCTCCTGGATACGTTATCGAATGAATCGAGGCAATCTGGATAGTCGCGTTCGACGCCAGCGCGTAACGCTGCAGCGATCACATCCATGAGCTGATCTTCGGCCGGTTTGAAATCGCGGCCGTGCACGACAAGAATACTGCGCGTACCGATATTGTCAGTAGCCTCGTGTTCCATCAGAAATCGTTACGACACTTGATCAATAGTCGTCCTCGTCAGCATCGCGCCTCGTCAACATCCTAAGAAACGGACCCGACGGCGCTTTGCCGTAATCAAGCTTCCAGATAAACAGCGTAGTCAGCACGAACGCCATCGAAATGACCGCCGCAACACCGAGAGCCCCGATGCCTGACCCCAGTCCGATACCAATAGCGACAAAAATGTACATCGCGTCGGCGGGCTGATCAAGTGTGAAGCGAAATCGCACGGCCGCGACAATGCCCGCGAGGCTGAATGCCAAAGGAATACTATCCTGCACAATCATCGCGATTCCTGACACGACGACCGGAAGAATCATAATCGTCTGCAAAAACGACTGTTCGATTCGACTGGTTCGACTCGTGATGAAATAGACCCAGGAGATGGGCACGGTCAAGATGATCGCGCCGACGCTCGCAAAGGCGAGTCGCGCGGGACCATACGGCGCAAATACGGTTTCCTCGTCACCCGAATGCACGATTTCGAACATACCCCCTGCCGGGGCGACCAGGTCGCCGATCCCGCCAATCGGAAAAAATTCGTGGAGCACCGGAAAAAACGACAACAGGAGCGCTATCGCGCCGAACCAGAAGCCGTAGTACGCCACGATCAGGCTTAGTGGTACCAATAAACCACCGGATTTTCGCATTGCGTACCTCCGCTCTTGATTGCTTAAATGCGGCAACAGATTCGTCACGATACAGCCGCGATTTGCCGACATCAAATCATAGGCATGGTCCAATCCGCAATGGTAGTCTATGCGCCGTTCCAGGCCCAAATCTGAGCATATGAATTCTGTCATTCAACTTCTCGGTATCAGCAATGCGATCGTCGACGTACTCGCCCACATCGATGATGGCTTTCTCGAATCAATCGGCGCCGTGCCAGGGTCTATGACCCTGATCGACGAGGCACGTGCGCACGAAATCTACTCGATGATGGGACCGGCGACTGAAATGTCTGGTGGATCGGTGGCCAATACGATTGCGGGTTTCGCCAACCTCGGTGGTTCGGCGGCCTATATTGGCCGGGTCAAGGCCGATCAACTTGGCGACATCTTCAATCACGACATGCGCTCGCTCGGTATCGACATTCGGCTACAACCGGGGACAGATGGGGCGCCGACTGCACGCAGCCATGTCCTGATCAGCGGCGATGGGCAACGCACGATGCAGACCTACCTTGGCGCTTGCGCCGAATTGAGCGTTGACGACATCACGCCTGAAACCGTTGGCGTCGCGAAAGCGATGTTGATCGAAGGCTATGTCTGGGACCTGCCAGAGGGTCCGGCGCTAACGCGCAAGGCGATGGACATCGCTGCGCAAAATGGAACAGCGGTAGCGTTGTCGTTGTCGGACTCTTTTTGCGTAGAGCGCCACCGTGACTCGTTTGATGATGCGGTTCGAAACGGCGTGGATATCGTCGTGGCGAATGAAGATGAGATCAACATGCTGATGCAAACCAATTCGTTCGATGAATCTCTCGATGCCATTAAATCCTATGACAACCTTTTCGCCATCACTCGATCCGAACAGGGATCCGTGATCGTGCATGGCAAGGAGAAAGCCGTGCAGGCCGCGACACTCGTGGACAAGGTCACCGATACCACGGGAGCCGGTGACGCCTACATTGCAGGTTTTCTGTTTGGCTGGGTTGACGATCGCTCGCTCGCGGAGTGTGCAAGGCTTGGCACATTCTGCGCAACGCGAGTAATTCAGCAGGTCGGAGCTCGCATCGAGCCCGGTCTCCTCGAAGACTTCGATTAAGAGTAGGGCGCTGCTCCATTTTTCCGAGGACAGGATTAGCCCGAATTTTTCATGAATAATTCGGGCTACGTACCGATTGGATGCCAGACGGTTTTGATTTCCTGCGTGTCGCGAATCAAGTATGGATGCTGTGCTGTCTTGTCAGGCCAGTTAATCTTCGTGCGGCGCACGACATGCTTAATATTGTCCGCGGCCGCTTCCTGAATTACCCGTGCAACTTTTTTGTCGCCGTCGCAGTAGATGACGGCGTTGACGTCCATGTGCGAGGCAAAATGTTCGGTGAGTTCAGATCGATACCCTGTGAGAATGTTGACGACGCCAGCTGGCACGTCAGCCGCATGCAGGACTTCGGCAAAACTGACTGCGCATAATGGCAGCGATTCCGACGCAAGGACTACGCACGTGTTGCCGCCTACAATCGCGGGCGCGATATTCGAGATCAGACCAATCAGTCCGCTGCGCTCGGGCGCGAGAATTGAAACAACGCCGGTTGGCTCCAGAACTGAGAAATTAAAATGTGACGAACTGACCGGATTCACCGAACTGAACACTTGCTGGTATTTGTCAGACCAACCTGCGAAATAGATGAGCCGATCGATACTCCCATCAACTTCTTTCTCTGCCGTTCGGCGAGCGACGCCCTGCAAGCTGAGTTCCGCAATAAATTGATCGCGACGCCCTTCGAGCATTTCCGCAATACGATACAAGATCTGCCCGCGCAAATAGGCGCTCGCCTTTGCCCAACCGGGCTGTGCCTTGCGCGCTGCAACGACTGCATTGCGAAAGTCCTTGCGGCTGCCACGACAGATATTGGCAATAACGTTTCCCTTCCTGTCTTCGAGCGGAAAATACCGGCCGGACTCGGTGCGCGGGAATTTGCCATCGATATAGATCTTGTAGGTCTTGGCGACCGCAAGGCGTTGTTTACCGCGTTCTGCTGCTGTCGCCATGTTCATGCCTCCAGCTTCAGATAGGCACC
>JADFKA010000060.1 GCA_022565135.1 Pseudomonadota bacterium | reverse complement strand
CAGACACGTCACGATCCAGCAGATAGCCTGGGATTCGCTCGCCGAATTCCGAATTGGTCCAGCCGCCGTGGCGATAGTTGCCCGGTATCGAGAGCAACAGAACCGGTACTCGCTGGGCGAGGTACTGCCCGAGGCCGGGGCGGTTCTTCGGGTCAACAAAAAATTCGTACCAGTTCGCCGCGCCGCCGTTAATGATGACCATCGTCGGCAGGCCGGGTCGCGGATCGCGAGGCGTCAATTGAAGGCCGCTAATGTCCCAATCGAGCCCGTAGGTGTTGAAACGAACTTCGTGCCAGCGTGCTGTATAGCCGAGCGCCGCAGGAGAAATTGACTCAAGGTCGCGAGGATCCAGCGCACCACCGGGAGCCGCCTTGGCGAGCTCCGTTACGGCCGCTCCGCCATCGGGTAAATCCCAGCCGAGTTCGTCGAATAGCTTTGCCGAGACGAGGTGATAGGGCGCGTCGTTGGCGAGTAGCGCAACAACCTGGTCTTCAGCGGATGGCGATTCGGCACAGCCCACGAGTGTCGGGCAGAGCGCAACCCCAAGAAAGGCGACTGCAATCGGTGCAATGCGAGGGACGATCACTCGTATATTGCGCATGACAGGATTTCCCAAATGAACATCGTATTATGTTGAGCGTTCTTTGCGATGTGCGTCGCAGTTTAGCAAAGTGGCTGCGTGATCGTGGATCGTTTCATTGCATATGAAATCGAACATACTCCGCCAATATTCGTGCGGTATCGTGTCGCGTTGTTGTCACTGCGGAGATACCACCGATGAAACTCATTGGACTGTTGCTGCTGGTTGTAGCGCCCACTCTTGCCCAGGGTCAGGATCTGCCCGAGGAGGTGATTCGCTACGCGGACTTCGTATTTTTCAATGGCCAGGTGCTAACGGCAGACGCCGATAAGTCATTCACCGTTGCTGAAGCCGTCGCGGTACGCGACGAAAACATTCTGGCTGTTGGCACGAGCGCGCGGATACTCAGGCTCGCCGGACCGGAGACGCGACGCATCGATCTTCGCGGCCGATCATTAACACCCGGTTTCATTTACAGCGACGGCGACAATTCGGTCCCGGCCGGCGACATTCTCAAGGACAGTCAGTGGGGCGGCTTCACCCACCCGCACCTCGGCGGTGACACAATCGACCAGGCGCTGGCAACCCTGTCGTTCATCGTCGACAGGGAAGGCGCGGCCGGCGTGCCGATGTTTTTCAACCTGAGCGACTCATGGGCAAGTGTCGCGATGCAGTCCTGGGACATTACAACGTTCGACGAGATTGCTCCGGAGATACCGATCGCAGTTTACCTCGATAGCAGCTACGCGTTGTTGAACACAGCGATGATCGACCTGGCGATCGACAAGGGATTCCCGGCTGATCACTTTCATCTTGATCGCGACGATAACGGCAACTATACGGGCCGTGCCGGAGCGCAGCTCGTGGGTTTTGTCGGACGCGAAGTTCGGCCGTGGCCATCGGCTGCCTGGTTCGACGAAGTCGCAGTGCCGGACGCAGTGCAGACGCTTGCCAAATATGCGCGACACGGCGTTACGGTGGCGACCGGTCACATGAGTGCGCCGACGATGACGGTGCTCAATCGGCTGTTTCACGAAGGCGATGGCCGGCAACTCGCAGTGCGCGTTTATCCGGGACTCGACTTTCTACGGCAAAATCCCGAGGGCGAACGCTACCTGAAGCGAATCGGCAACCTGGTCGATTTTTCGCTGACTGACGATCGTGGCCCGATGGTGACAATCGTAGGCGCGTCGGTCGGTCCGCATTCGGGTTCTCCCGATGCTGCGGCAAGCCTGCTGACGATCGAGCCGAAGCAGACCGTCATCCCGGAGCTGAGCCCGAATACACACGGCTTCAATCGGTGGACGGCCCAGTGGTTCACGGACCTCGGGCAGGGTGACCTCAACGAGTTGCAGCAGACACAGACGGATTACCATAACGTGCTACTCGCGCGGCAACATGGCTGGAATGTCACGGGCGTGCACAACATGGGCAGCGAGGCGATTCGCCTGGCAATGCAAAATGTCGCGACGGCTGAGCGACAGCAAAACATGTACGTCAAAGAACTCTGGCGGCCGCAGGGATTTGATCACAATATCGACTGGATTCCCGAAGTGTTCGAATACTTCAATGCCAATCCAGAGCTGCGTGACATTATTCGTTTTGGCGTGTCGCTGAATACCGGCATCAATCAACGCGATGCCCGTCCGCTCGGTATCGAAAAGGTGATCGAGGCGCAGTGGGGCAGGGAAGGACTGGAGCGCATGGCGCCGTTGCGGATGCTGCTTGATAACGGCATCCCGTTTCACATCGAGGGGTCGGAACCCGATGATGATAGAAGATACCCGACCTGGTATATGCATCTGGCCGTGACACGTATTTCAAAACATGGTGATGTCGTTGCCCCCGACCAGGTCCTGGATCGGGAGGAGGCCCTGCTCGCATTAACGCGCTGGGCGGCGCGGTTCATCGGCGCGAGCGACACTCTCGGTTCGATTGAGCCTGGCAAGCTGGCCGATCTCGTCGTGTTCGACGGTAACATCATGGATGTTGCGATTGAAAATCTTGCCGAACTTAAGCCGGTGCTCACACTGGTCGGTGGCAAGATCGCGTACGAGTCGACGTCGCTGTAGCCCGGGTCTTCATCATGCCGAAGTTCGAGGTAGTGATTTTGCTACTCGTGATAATCGCTATTCCGATTGCTGCGCCGGCAGGCGATGAGGTCGACTATTCAGCGCCATACCTCGTTGTCGAGGATGGCGAACTGGTGACGAAATACCCGGCTAAAGAGCATGCAGGTGCATCGCCGCAGGCCGACACGCAGGCAAGCAATACGACTGCATCGACGCCACAGCAAGTCGGTCTCGAAAATGTTTGGGCCATCGCTGCCGTGGCGATCGCGGTAGCAATTGTGCTGTTGCTATTGATCAAGCGGGGACGGCAGCGACGAGAATAGACGGGATGGCTCAGGTCGCCAACGTGATCACTTCGGGCTTTCGGACACCGAGATGCTCGGCGCCTGTTGCTGTAATCAGCACAGGGCTGCCAAACTGCGCCGACGGTGTCGCGACGCCTTCGATCGCAAATCGTGGCTTGATCGTAAACACCATGCCCGGTTTGATGACGAGGTCGCCGTTTTCGTCGGGGCGCTTGGGCCCCATGCGTGGTCCGTCGCCGGATGCGCCGCCCGTGTGGAACACGACACCCCAATATGCTGTGCCACGATTCTCAACTTTCTTTTTATAGAGCTCGCTGTACTCCTGAAAGCTCAGGCCGGGCTTCGCCACATCGACCAGGTAATTGAAAACCTCGATGCAATACTTCATCGCGAAATCCCATTTAGCCGGCGCGGGCGGGCCCACGCATACGGTCTGGTTGACCTGCGACGCGTAGCCGAGGACCTGGCCGGCCAGTTCCTGACTGCAAATCTGACCGGCGAGAAAAGGCTCGTCGAGCGGCCGCCCGCCGGCGGTATTGCCTTCGTCACCGCCGCGGATCGAGATGCGTTGCGGTTCTTCACCCGAAGCGTCAAGCAATACTTTGAAGACCTTGAACCAGACATCACGTTGCACAATACCGGGCGCAGCAGTCTCGACGATAGCGCGAATGGCCAGCTCGCTGACGCGGCTTGCTAGCCGCAAGACTTCGATTTCTTCGGGCCCGCGCTCGAGCTTGACTCGCATAAGCAGTTGCACGGCGGATTCGAAGCTTGCCTTCGGCAACGCGTTCTTAAGGTTTGTCATCGTGATGTAACTAACGCCACCTTCATCGTTACGCATCTGTCCAGACAGGTTGCCAACGCCGATGCGTGCTTGCTGCATGCCCAGTTCTGTCAGGCGATCGATGATCACCTGTGAACGATTGAAGCGGCTTACTCGAAGATCGAATTTAACCGAAGAATTGTCCCGGACGAACCTGCTGTCATCGCCGCCGCGAAAAATCAGTGTTGGCTGACCATCGGCCGGGAACACGGCCCAATTCGCATTGCTTTCTGATACCCACTTGATGTCGGCATTGCCGGCGGGTCGGGCCGGGATGATCAGGCAGTCGAATTTCTCGCGCTTCATCCAACGGCGTAACTTATTCCAACGCCGATCCATCTCGTTTTTCGAGAAAGCCCTGGGCATATTCTCAGGTACGAGCTCGTCCGCGCCCGGCAGGTCAATCGATCGGCCCGGTTCGGATCTCGCCGTGTGTGATGTCGACGCGAGCAACGACGCAACCGTCAGCGCCGCGCCCGACTTCAACAGGTTTCTGCGATCGATTGACATGGCATCCCCCTTGTCCGTGTGCCCCTAGTTCCGAATGTCCTGTAGAAACCACTCGGTCGGCACCTCATTGCCCAGATTTCTTTCCCGGGCGAGTTCGTATACCCGACCGGCAACTGCGTAGAATTGTGCGCCCTGCAGGTTGCCGCGTTCCGAGTAAGTAATCTGCTCAGCAGACGTGCGTCCCGGTTTTTCACCGGACAACAGATCGGCGAAGGACACCATGCGATCGGGCAATTTTACGCCGTGCCCGCGAGTACGCCGTACGCCGGTGTCCTGAGCCTGATCGGGCCGCGCTTCCCAGACCAGGTATTCATCATCGAGGGCCAGTTCGGGATGGCCGACGGGTGCCGGTGCATTGCCGAATCGAAAATACACATCGACGCGGTCAAGGCTCGCCTGATCCGGAATCCCGCCACCACCAATATTGATGATGTGCTGGCCATTTTCGAGGCAACTTCCATCCATCACCGGCACCGCTGAATCGGTGACGGCTGCGACAATGTGTGCGCCCTTGTACACGTCTTCGGGATTGGCGCACACTTGTACTTCGATGCCGTGTAGCTCACGCATCTCAGCCGCGAATGTTTCGCGATTGGCCCGGGTCGGACTGAAGACCTGCAGCTTGCGAATATTGCGAACGATCGTGAACGCCTGCATATGGGTGCGAGCCATGCCGCCGGAGCCGAGCATGCCGACAACCTCGGCGTCCTCGTTCGACATGTACTTCACGCCGATACCGCCGTCGGCGCCAACTCGCATATGCTGTAAAACGCCGTCGTTGATGAAAGCCAACGGCTCTCCGTTCGCAACAGACGTCAAAAAGATCAGGCCGCAAAACAGGCCAGGTTCCTTGCAGTATTTTTCCTTGGTTGTAACTCCCTCGTACGATGTCTGATAGATGATGTCCGACTTCATGCGCACGGCGAAGTATCCCTTCGTTGAGCCGCCCTCCATGCTGCCGAATTGGTATGTTTTTGATGCATCGTCGGTTGGAATACGAATGTCAATGCGTGGCCGGCATACTGCTTCGCCCGTCGCAACGTCGCGATAAGATTGCTCCAGCGCCGCAATCGTGTCTTTCATCGTCAACACTTGCGAGACCACGTCGTTGTTAATGAAGAGCGTCATTTGTTCGCACTATACGGCACGTTAGTGGTGAATTGATTGCAAACGTTAGCATTGGCCGTGGTCTAGAATACGCAAAATTGGAGAACGGCAATATGAAACTTCCTCGACGAGTATCAATCGTGTTGGCAGCCTGTCTTTTTCTGGCGGGACTCCCGGTTCTGCACGGTGATGAGATGTCATCACCGGATGACATCATCAGGCTTGATGACCACCCGTTGATCCTGGATGGGGAGCTGGGTGTATCGACGGCCCAAATCGGTGTAGGACGCCTGCACCAGGTCGATGCGACGCTGATCGAAATTCCACCCGGCGGCCAATCGCCAGCGCACCGGCACCTGGCGGAAGAAATCATTTACGTCGTTTCTGGTAGTGGCTACACCAACATGTGGGTGGGTACGGAAGACAGTACGCACCGCTACGATTGGGACGCCGGAGACTTGCTTTCACCGAGCCTGAATACCTGGCACCAGCACTTCAACCCGTCTGCCGATGTTGCAGCTCGCTATCTGTCTATTACGACCGCCCCGATTACGCAAAATATTTTTCCCGGGCATGATTTCCTGTCCAGTAGTGATTTTGTTTTTACTGAACGTTGGGAGCAGGGAATTTCGCAGCAGCCCGAATACACGCCAGAGGGTGGATTCGAAAGCTCGCTGGTCGTGCGGATGCTCGTCGGGCATCAGCTGCCCGATCTTCCCGATAGGAAGCTAAAACAACGGCGCCAGGGTGCATGGGGAATTACGATCGCCCCGGAAGGAGACCTCGCCGGAAATCGCGTGCTGGAGATGGAAGTCAGGGAGAAAGACGGTAAGGAATTCACCGATGAGCAGGCACACCTGCATCATCATCCCTGGGAAGTCATCTATGTTGTCCTGGATGGGGAGGGTTATAGCAACATGCGACGCGAGGGGGAACCGCTGCGTCGCGTGAATTGGCAGGAAGGTGATCTGTTTATCGTCGAGGCTAACGAATATCACGACAATCGGGCGCAACCAAACGCCAGGACGCGTTACTTGCAGGTCAAAGCTGCCGGATACTTTCACGGTGTCGGTGACGTGGGCGGCATTGTGCTCGAGGATCGAGCTGATCACTGAATAAAAAATGATAACGCGATATGAAGTCGTGGACTGGCACAGTGCGGCCGTGGGCAATATTCTTTGCAATAGCACCGGAGATTAGATGTGAATCAATGTGTATTGGCAACGCTCCTGTCCATTGTAGCGACCGCCGCTGACGCATCAGTCTCGGATGCACCCGACGTCGCATTCAAGCTAGCTACATTTGAAACGAATCGCATTGAGCGCGTCGGCATTCTGATCGGAGACACGCTGCTCGACCTGGAGCCTGCCAACGCCTATATGCAAACAGTGGCCGGCACCGAGCCAGTCGATCTTCCTGATAACATGAAAACGCTGATTGAGCAGTCAGAGGCAGCCAAGCCCAGGCTATTTCAGATAGCCAATTTTTTTGGCGGCCAAACTGCCGATTTTGATTTCTCCTATGACCTTAAGGCGGTTGTGATTAAGGCGCCGATTAAATATCCATGGAACCTCCTCGCGGCAGGTCAGAATTATCGCGCACATGCGGCCGAGATGGGCGGTTCGACCGACATCGACCCTGATAAGGACAATCCCTTTCTGTTCGCGAAATCACCGCGATCGACGATCATCGATCCGGGTCAGCCCTACGTCATTCCGCCAGGTCATGAACGAATCGACTGGGAGGGCGAGTTTGCAATTGTCGTTGGCAAGCAAGCCAGGAACCTCACGCTCGATAATGCGATGGATCACGTGTTCGGATTTACAATCGTTTATGACGTTAGCGATCGTGCGGCGCAGGCTCCGATTAACGGCCGTTATGCCCGCGACTGGTTTGCAGGGAAGAGCATGGATAATGCAGCACCGATGGGGCCATACGTCGTACCGAAGGAATTCCTACCCAATTACGCTAACTTGCAAATCACGACGCGTGTCAACGGCGAAATTATGCAGGACTCGAACACGTCGTACATGATCCATGACGTCGAACGGCTGCTGCGCTACATCACATCGAGAATGACACTTTGGCCCGGTGACGTTATCGCGACCGGGACGCCGTCGGGCGTCGGCAACGGCCGTGAGCCACCGGTCTATCTTAAGTCTGGCGATGTCGTCACGATCGAGATCGAGGGAATAGGCACATTAACCACACCGATAGAATAAAAGTGGCTGCTGCCGCGCGAGGGGAAAAATGATATCAACTAGACTGTTTGGCGTTTTCATTTTACTCATGGTGTCGAACGCGACGTCGGCGGAACTACCGCCGCCTGAATACATCCAGTTTTCACCCACCGCGACGATGGGCGCGATCTATTTTCCTGATTTCGAAATGCATCCGAAACCGCGCATCGCTATTGTCAATATGCATCGAACCGAGAATCGTCTTGCGCATATTTCGATGCGGGAAATGGCGCACCGTGGCTTCGTAATTCTCGGCATGAATCCACGTTGCCAGAACAACGAGTCAAAATGTGCGCCATGGGAAAACAATGCTCTCGATGTGAAACAGGGCGTTGAATACGTCCGCAATATTCCCGGAATCGAAAAAGTTATCTTGATGGGGGGTAGCGGTGGCGGCCCGACGATGAGCTTTTACCAGGCCGTCGCCGAAAACGGTGTGGCGTTTTGTCAGCAGGAACAGAAGCTGACGAAATGCCTGGATGAATTGGCAGACCTGCCGCGCGCAGACGCCATCGTGTTCAGGGACGCCCATCTTGGCAATGGTGCGAATGCGCTGCGCAGCCTGAGTCCTGCTGTCACTAATGATGCTGAGATCATGGCATCAAACGCCGAGCCGAAACTCGATTCGTCACTCGATCCGTTTAGCGCAAAAAACGGCTTCAACCCGAACAGCGCATCGAATTACAGCGCAGCATTCAAGGAAAAATATTTCCGGGCGCAGTCGGCGCGTATGAATCGCCTTATAGCCATTGCACTCGAGCGAATGAAGAGCATAGAGGACGGCACGTACCGCTATCCGGATGACGACGCATTCATTATTCCGCGCAGCGACAACGCCAGGTTGATGCGGCTCGATCCCAGCATTGATCACAGCACGATCAAGCCAAGAAAATTGATCAGGAACGACGGTACGATCGAGGACTGCTGCATCGTCGAAAGCGTGCGCCCGGTCAGTTCGTCACCCGAAGAAAATGCATCCTTTGAGGATGGCACGCGCATGCTGACGTTGCGCTCATTCCTTAGCACCCGTGCGATACGCTCGACACAGGCGATGACCGAGATCGACTGGTGTTCTAGCAACAATT
>JADFKA010000059.1 GCA_022565135.1 Pseudomonadota bacterium | reverse complement strand
CGAAGCTCCGGCATAACCGCGACGGTTGGGGAATAGCATTTGCCCGCGATCGCGAGGCCTTCCTTGTCAAGGAACCGCAACCGGCTATTGACAGCGCCTGGGTCAAGTTCATCGCCGAGCAGCCTATCAAGACTACGGTCGCCATCGCCCATGTCCGCTATGCCACCCGTGGCCACCACACCATGGAAAACACCCACCCGTTTCGTCGAGTACTTGGCCGTCGCATACACTTATTCGCGCACAATGGGACGTTGACGGGAATTGAGCAGATGATAGATGAGGCTGCGCTTCGCTACCTGCCGATTGGCGAGACGGATTCCGAACTTGCATTCTGCGCGTTACTCTCCCGGCTCGAACCCCATTACGGCAGGAATGAATCGCCGTCACTGCAGACACGTTTTGACGTGTTTTGCGAAGTGTGTGAACAGATGAGAATGCTCGGTTCAAGCAATTTTCTCTACTATGATGGCGAGGTGCTGTTCGCCCACAGCGACAAGCGTATTTACGAGGAAGCGGGCGAATTGGTTGGCCCCAAGTCGCCGGGCCTGCACATCAAAAGATGCTCGACCTGCACCCTGCAGAAGGAGGTCACCTGTCCTGGCCTCAAAGTAGAGCTTGCAGACCACCAAACCGTTTTGCTGGCCTCAGTGCCCCTGGATGATCGAGGTTGGGAGGAGTTGGAAGAAGGTACGGTTCTTGCCCTGAAAGATGGGGAGGTGCTAATGCAAAATTGAAATTATCACGATATGCCAATAACCACGCCGAACTTTCTCATCAGCCAACGCGAGTTCGAGAACGGGTCATGCGCCGCTTTAATTCACTGTATTAAGCACAGTCTTTCCGGGCGTTCGCATAGGTATGATAGCTAACTTGCCAGTACCACCTGGATTGCTGCTTACAGGAGAGTGAAACGTGACCGACAGCATTTTTGAAGACGCATTAGCCCGATTAAGACAGTATGGTGAGAGTGCAGGTGTATCTCACGAGGTAATCGAATCACTGATGCACCCGCTCTCTATGTTGACAGCATCCCTGCCTGTCCGAATGGATAATGGATCGAAGGAGTATTTTACCGGCTATCGTTGCCGGTACAACAACATGCTAGGTCCCACCAAGGGAGGGATCCGCTTTCATCCCAATGTGTCCATGCCGGAAGTGCAGGCGTTGGCGCTGTGGATGACGATCAAGTGTGCGCTTGTCGGGCTGCCGTACGGCGGTGCGAAAGGCGGCATCATTGTCGATCCAAAAAATCTCTCTCCGATGGAGTTGGAACGCCTGTCAAGAGCGTATGTGCGCGCAATGGCGGACTTTATTGGGCCACAAACTGATATCCCGGCACCGGACATCTATACCAATGCCCGAATCATGGGTTGGATGATGAACGAATACGAAGCAATCAAGCGCATAAAAGCCCCAAGTGTAATCACGGGGAAGCCGGTTCGGCTTGGTGGGAGTCTTGGACGCGAGGATGCGACCGGGCGGGGCGCCTATTTGTGTATTCGTGAGTTGTCTAAAAAGCATCAGCTTGATCCGGGAAAAACCACTGTTGCAGTACAGGGCTTTGGCAATGGTGGCTATAACGTTGCACGACTGTTACACGATGCGGGCTACCATATTGTCGCAATCAGCGATTCAAAGGGTGGCATTTACTCGCCCGAAGGATTTGATGTCGACAGTATTTACGAGGAAAAACAGCGTACTCGCCGTGTGCAAGCAATGTATTGCGAACAGTCAGTTTGTGAGTGCGTAGATCACGATGTCATCTCTAATGAGGAGTTACTGAAGCTTGATGTCGATATTCTGATCCCGGCGGCACTTGAGGGTGTTATCACGGAGAATAATGCTGCCTCTGTCAACGCAAAGTATATCGTTGAAGTGGCAAATGGTCCGATTCTGAGCACTGCAGATCCCATAATTGAAGAGAAAGGCATAACGGTTATTCCAGACGTATTGGCTAATGCCGGCGGAGTTACCGTTAGTTATTTCGAATGGGTACAAAACCGACAGGGTTACAAATGGACACTTGACGAAGTGCATACCCGATTGCAGGAAATTATGATTGAAGCGTTTAACGAGGTTTGGGACCTTGCCGAGGAGCGGAACCTCAGCCTGCGTAGTGCCGCATACACATTGGCAATCCGGCGAATCGGGGAAGCGGTGGAAGCGCACGGTACAAGGGATTATTTTAGCAAGTAGCAGAGATACACATAGAAGGATGTCACAAGCCCAAAGAGTTCCGGGTGATATCGCATTTTGTGTTTTCAGCAATTTCAAATATTCGGACCCCGCGTCATCGTCTACCGCGAGACGCGTTGCCGCATCGGCCGGCGTAAGTTGATGCCACGCTACGGCTTCGTCGATGTTGCTGCCTGGATTCGAACCCGATCTGCCATGGGCTGGGTCATGCGTAGTGATCATCAGGCGTTATCACAGCAAACCCGCATCGATCCGAATAACATGGACTATTGCTCCGTCAGCTACGCAACATCAAATTCGATGCGCGCGTGACCGGGTACCCGGTCACGGTGTGATTGCTACCTTCAATACGCCGTCACGTTGGTTGGCGAAGAGATCGTAGGCCTCTTCAATCTGATCTAATCCGAAGCGGTGTGTGACCAGGGGCTGCAAGTCCACTCGCCCGGATTCGACGACGTTCAAGAGGCGGCGCATCCGCTCCTTGCCTCCGGGACACAGGGTTGTCACGATCTTGTGGTCACCCAGACCGGCCGCAATGGCGTCCAACGGTAGGGTTAACTTTCCTGAATAAACACCCAGGCTCGATAACACACCGGCCGGCTTCAGGACCCGTAGGCAGCTTTCGAAGGTTTCTTGCGTTCCCAGCGCTTCGATCGCGACATCAACTCCTCGTCCTTCGGTGATGCGCATGATCTCTTCGACCGGATCGACTGATTTGTAGTCAATCACCGTATCCGCGCCAAATCGTTGCGCCACTTGCAGGCGCGCCGGGACGGTATCGACGACGATAATCCGCGTCGCGCCCTTGAGCCTGGCCCCTGCGGTGGCGCACAGGCCGATCGGCCCCTGCGCGAAAACGACAACCGTGTCACCAATCTTGATGCGTCCGGATTCGGCGCCACCGAAGCCGGTGCTCATGATGTCCGGACACATCAGCACCTGTTCGTCCGTCAAGCCATCGGGTATCAGCGACAAATTTGCTTGCGCATTTGGAACCAATAGGTATTCGGCCTGACAGCCGTCAATTGAATTACCGAATCGCCACCCGCCAATTGGTTTGCCGCCACACTGTGCCTGGTGTCCATCCAGACAGTGATAGCACTGCCCACAAGGTGTTATGGCACCGACAATGACTCGCTGACCAACCTCATAGCCGGTCACGCCTTCACCGATATCTTCAATAACGCCGACTGGCTCATGGCCGACAATCAAGCCGGGCTTGACCGGATACTCTCCTTTGAGGATGTGGATATCGGTACCGCAAATCGTCGTCGTCGTGATGCGGATCAACGCATCCCCGGGCCCGACGGTCGGTATTGGTTTTTCCTCAAGTACAATACTGCCCGGTTTAACAAACACGGCAGCTTTCATCATTCTCATCGATTTCTCTCCTAATCTCGCAGCATTATTGCGGCTGGGCTTTACAGGCTCACCGGACTTACGAAACCAAACGGCTTGATCGCTAACACAGAACAATCAATTTAATTCAAGATGCTCTCGGCGGTGTTGTCCATAAAAAGCCCGGGAATTCCGGTGCGAGCGATGGTTCCCATAACAATGAGATCCACATCTAACTCTTGAACTATTGTCGGTACGACGTGCCGCGCATGGCCCTTATCCTATCCAGGGAGCTCTATTTGCCGAATGCTGCGCGCAAATAGTTAAGCACCGCTCTCACGTCAGTCTCAGTGAGCGTCGGATTGCCGCCCATTGCGGGCATAGCCATGAATGAGCCTGGACTCTGAAAACCCTGGCTCACATTTATCACGAGTTCCGCATCTGATTTCGACAACGGGCTATCCTTGGCGGTGAAGTCCTTGACGCCCGGAATTGCGCCTTTTCCGTCGGCGCCGTGGCAGGCGATACAGGTCTGTGAATAGACAGCCTTACCGGCGGCCGCGTCAGCGGCCACCGGGGAGTCGTCAGCAAACGCCAACGCAGGCGCAATCAGGACTAACAACAGTGTTACGAATCGCATATCAATTGCTCCCTTGCAAGAACAACAGGACATCCCGTGCTTCCTGTCCCGTCAGACCTGCACGTACACGCATGTGCGCGATAGCTACACGCCATTGATCGTCGCGCAATTCCTTCGGATCGCGCATGTTGTGGCAGCGTGCACAAGTGTTGGCCCAGGTCTGGGCGCCACGGGCAAACTGCATCGGATCCGCAGCTGGCGTCTCTGCGGCGTCCGCCGGACGCTGCGTCAACACGACTCCCGTGCCGAGCAATATAGCGACCAGTGCGGCAGCGAATAATTGATAAAATCGGTTCTTCATTTTCCTGTCTCCTTAATTAATAGCCGTACGCAAGCTGAACCAACCAACGATCATCATTGGTTGCTTCCCCTGCGAGGCCACTGTTGGATTCGTATGCGAACTTGAGCATCGCGCTCGGTGCGAGCAGATAATTCAGACCAAACGCGAGCTGCTCCTGAGAGTCATCGGCGTGTGGCGATTTGAAATCGGTGTAGCGAAGCACACCTTCCCATTTCGCTTGCCCGAATTTATAGGCACCCTGCACGTACCAGGTCTCCCATTTGCCCCCCTCCGGAGCGATGCTTGCAGGCTCCGCATCAACTTCCTGACTAATGTATTCCCCGCGGAGATCAAAGTTACCTAATTGGTAGCTCGAGTCGAAACCAAATACTGTGTACCCGCGTGTTGGATCACCTGAAATATCAGCGCCATCGTTTTCAACGACAGCTACATCGCCGAAGGCGCCCGAAACTCCGACTTCCAGTTTTGGAAATGGCAGCAACGAGACACGTCCACCGTAAACGAATTCATCGTCCGGATTGCCGGCGAAACCTTCAGCTTCAATCGCGTGAATCTCGCCGTCCTCACCTTCGAGTTTTGGACCATTTCCTACGTAGCCGGCGTAGGTGAACTTACCTTGCCCCCCGAAGTTTCTGCCACCACGCAACTGCATGCCTATTTCCGACACCGGCGCAGCTCCGTCGTGACCAAATCCCGGTGGTGCCGTTGGCAGCTTGTTGATCCAGGAGGGGTGCATATTCTGGCGAAAGTTACCAAGCGGGCTTAAGAATTTGCCGGCTATAAGAATCATACTGTCGTTCAAAAACCAGTCAATCGTGCTGTACTCCAACCCAATATTGGTGTCTCCATTTTCCTCGACTTCAAACTCAAGTTCGGCTTCCCACAAAATTTTATCGTTATACTGAAAATGAAACATCGGATTGAAGTTGACGCCGAACGCGGCATTTCCGTTTTCGGGGCTTACGTAGTCTGCGGACGCGTACCCCGCCAGGTGAGTGACTGACGTCGTATTCTTCCACTCGTTCGCCGATGTCTCGGCACGCTGTGCCGCTTGCCTTGCTGCCACGGTTTCCGCGCGAAGCGATTGCAATTCCTGGACGGATTCACTTTCTTTCGCTTGCTCAAGGTTCGCACGCAGCTCGGCCAGCTCCGCAGCCATTGTTGCAGCTTTCGCCTCCAGCTCGTCAATCCGGCTGGCATCGGTTTGTGCCTGCGCCGGTCCTGCGACAATGAACAGCATGGCCAACGACGTCGCGATCGTTTTCCTGTTTGTGAACATCTTCATTAGCGTCTCCTTAAATTTCTTTGAATGCCGTCAGCACCCGGTTTTTGTGCAAGCCCTTGACCGGGAAAGCAGGCCAATCGCCATGCTGAGCACGTGTTGTGAGGCCGCGATTTTCATCTCTAACTCTCCCTCTATCCTTGCGGTTACCCGTGGACATCGTCGTTGCGGCGAGCCAAACAGTGCAATCGGCTCAACAACTGGTCGTGAACCAGCGGTTTCTCGATAACCTCCGCGGCACCGGCCTTCAATACCTGGTCGGCAATATCACGGTTGGACGTACTCGTGAGGATCACTACGGGGAGGTCAACGCCTCGCGCTTGCAATCGCCTCAGGAGCGCCAAGCTGCCCATACCGGGTAGATTCGCCTCCGCCAGAACGCAGCCGCGCATGGCGCTGTGCACGAGACTGGAGTCAAGAAAAGCCTCCGCGGAGGCGTAGCACACCACCCGGCACCCGGCAGCATTGAGCAGGGTCGTGAGCGCATCGTGAACGGCTTCATCGGGATCGATGACATACACAATGTCTTCTTCGTAGCGCATGCTGGATTGTCCGGTCGTGGTTGCTGGGATGACACTCAGTATGGGTCGACCGCTGTATCCGGACTATTCGGACTTCCCCGTAACGCGATGTGGCTGGACCCGATTTTCAGGCAGCACGTAGACACCGTTCACTACTCATAGCCTCTCGTACTTGCCCACCGCTTGTGTTGGTTCTGAATGGCGCAGGTACCTGCACTTGTTCATGGGTCGCCAAGTCTCTGATAATTCGAACAATTGTGGCGTCATCGGGGTGACGCTCCGTGGTGAAGCCCAACTCTTTGGCAAATTCGAGCATTGCGAGGTTATCTCTCAATACGACCCCCTCCAGGCGCTTCATGCCAGCGCTCTCGGCAACGGCAATGAGTTCGCGCAATAGACGAGTCGCGATTCCAAGGCCTTGCCATTCGTCGGCCACAACGACGGCAAACTCGGCGCAAGACCCTGCCTCTGTTGCCGCATAACGTGCGACACCGATCTCCTTGTCCTCACCTGCATCCGAAATCGTCGCAATCAGTGCCCAATTCCGCGGGTAGCGTGGGTGGGTGAACTGTTCCAGCATGTACGGTGACAGCTCTTTGATAACTGAAAAGAATCGAAGGTACCTCGATCTCGCCGACAGCCCTCGTACGAACGCCTGCTCAATCTCAGCGTCGTCTGGCTCAATGCCGCGAATCGTCACCTCTGTGCCGTTCTGTAACGTGAACAAACACGGTACCGCGGCCAGAAGACCTGGCGCGCGGTTCAGCAGGTGGCGCAGCCGTTTTAACAACAAGCCATTGACGAGGGGTTTTTCGATGACATCCGCGGCACCTGCCTGCAGGGCCTGCTCGGTGATATAGCGTTTAGAGGTACTCGCGAGGACCAATATCGGCAGCTCGACACGCTGCGCGCGTAACCGCCACAGGAGCGCTAAGCTGCCCATGCCTGGCAAGTTCGCGTCCACCAAGAGACAGCCTGGGCCCAGGCTCCGAGCAGTATGCGCGTCAAGAAAATTCTCTGCAGTCGAATAACCCCGCACGGGAATATCCAATGTGCCGAGAAAGGTCGTCAGGCCGTCGCGGATGGCTTCATCGGGATCGATGACGTAAACAGTGTCTCTTTCGTGGGGCAATTTGTTCCATCCGGCTATGGCTGCTTCGATAACCGGAATTATTATTCGCTCGTTCTACCACGACTATTCGGAGTACCCCGTAGAGCGATGTGGCCAGCTAGGACAATGTTTAGGCATGAGCGCAGGCCGGCTTGGCTCGGCTATTCGGAACCCGCCAACAGTTCAGTTTCGATCTCGAAGCGTACCAGCTGCGCGAGCGTTCGAACGCCCAGCTTTTTCATCACCTGTGAGCGATGCACTTCGACGGTTCGCTCACTGATGCCGAGATCGAATCCAATCACTTTGTTCATGTCGCCGGCCGCCACGCGATGGAACACTTCCGATTCGCGTTCCGATAGCGATGATAGTCGCTCGAGTAGTTCCTGACGATCCAGCATGACCTTGCGCTTGCCTGCATCAGATTCAAGAGCCTCGTTGATACGGTCCAACAGATCTTGTTCCCGAAACGGCTTGCGAATGAAGTCCAGTGCGCCACGCCGCATCGCATCTACCGCCATCGGAATATCGCCGTGTCCCGTAATAAAGATGATGGGCAACAGGCATTCCTTTTCGTTGAGTTTCTCTTGCAATTCCAGTCCGGACATGCGCGGCATGCGGATGTCGAGCACCAGACATCCGCCCTTGCTCGGATCGTAGGCATCCAAAAACTCGATCGCAGAGCTGTACAACTCGTACAGTTGCCCCACGGTTTCGAGCAACAAGCCAAGACCTTCACGGATGCCTTCATCGTCATCGACGATGAATACGGTTTGTTGTTTATCCATGCTAATCCTTTTGACTCGCAGCTGGCAGGGTAAAAAAGAAAGTCGCCCCGCCGGAGTCGTTGTTATGAAAATCCAGGTGTCCGCCATGCGCGGTAATGATCGCACGACTGATTGACAAGCCCATGCCCATGCCGGACTCTTTTGTCGTCGAAAAGGGGGTAAAGAGTATCTTTGCAACTTCCTCGGAGACGCCGCAGCCTTTGTCGATGACTGCCACCTCGATGTCACCATCACCGAGGAGCTTCGTCTGCAGCTTGACCGCATTGCCGTCGCGGCAATCGACAGACCGCATAGCTTCCATGCCGTTGCGCAGCAGGTTCAGCGCAACTTGCTGAATCTGCACCGTATCGACCTCGATGGGTGGCAGCTCGCTTTCCGTATCCACTTCGATCGTCATGTCCCGAATACGTGCTTCCGCCTCTGCAAGTTTGGCGACCTCCTCGACGAGCGCATTGCAATCGACGATCTCTTTTGCGCTTTCCTGTCTACGAGCCATCGATTGCATGCGCTCGATTACGGCGCCGGCTCGTTGCGCATGTTGGCTGAGTTTGTCGAAAATTTCGGGCAACCGATCGTGTTTTTCTGCGCCGAACAGACGTTTACCCGCTTGCGCGAACAAGGAGATCGCCGTCAGCGGCTGGTTGATCTCATGCGCAATC
>JADFKA010000058.1 GCA_022565135.1 Pseudomonadota bacterium | reverse complement strand
GATCCAGAGGATTACCGGGCATCCATTTTTTACTCTGCGCAATCACCATGTCGACGAATCGCTCCCGGATGCCATCCTCGACGATCAGTCGCGTACCCGCGGTACAGGTCTGGCCGCCGTTAAAAAACACCGCGATCGCGGCAAATGCGGCGGCCTTTTCCAGGTTCGCATCGGCAAATACGATGTTGGGGCTCTTGCCACCGAGTTCGAGGAAAGTGCGTTTCAGGTTCGACTGCCCTGAATACTGCATGAGCTGCTTGCCGACCTCTGTTGAACCCGTAAATGTCAGCCCATCGATATCATTGTGCAAGGCCAAGTGCCGGCCAAGGCTCCCCCCGGGACCCGGCAACACCTGCAATAAACCATCGGGCAAGCCTGCCTCACTGGCCAGGCCCGCGATGCGCAGAGCCGTTAGAGGCGTATTGGACGCTGGCTTCAGGATCACGGAATTTCCCGTCGCTAATGACGGCGCGAGCTTCCAAGCCGTCGTCGTAAGCGGAAAATTCCACGGCACGATGGCCGCAACGACGCCAAGCGGCAGGCGCTGAACCAGTGCCAGACTGTTGGCCGGGGTCGGCGCAACCTGGTCGTACACTTTGTCGATTGCCTCGCCACTCCAGCGGATAGTGCGCGCTGCCGCAGGTACATCGCCACCCGAGGTATCGGTGATTGGCTTGCCTGCATCGAGACACTCGAGCAGGGCAATTTCATCGGCATGATCTTCGATTAATTGCGCCCAACGCACGAGCACCGTTTTTCGATCGGCAGGCGCCATAGCGGCCCAGACGCCGCTCTCGAAAGCGCTCCGGGCAACGACGACGGCGCGATCGGCATCTTCGGTGCCGCACACAGCCACGTCGGCGAGATCCCGGCCGTTGGCAGGGCTGATCGTGGTGCGAGTCTCCCCGGACAGCGCGTCACGGTATTGACCGTCGATGAACGCACGGCCTTCAATCTCCAGCGCCGCCGCGTCAGAGCTCCAGTCTTTTATGGTTTTGTCCAGCATGAGCTGCCTGCCCCCGGTTATTTGTCAGCCAGATCATTCAAGCATGATCCGGGCTGGTAATTCAGCACAATTCAGCGATCGCACGATACGCCTGTTCGACCGCCGATTCGAGCATCGCGCTAGCGCCGGCGTCGGAGTTCGCAATCGCAATGCGGCCAAAAGGCTGGCGGCCACGCACGTGCGGATAACGCTCGTTGTCCTTGTCGCCGTACCACGGATCCTCCAGCCAATTATAGAAATCCGCGTAGCCGTGAGCCCATCGATTCACCGTGATGCCCTGGATATCGCGAGCTGGGTCGAAGCCACCCTCCCCAAGCATGCCGGCCAGTTGCTTGCGGATATTGCGCTCAATGGCCGTAAATGACGTGGTCAGCAATTCCTGCTGTCCCAGGCGATGCTGTTCGCGAACGCTTAAGCCCGCATTAGGTCGGTGCGGAAAGCGCTCCATGTGCACAGCGATCGGGTCATCAGGATCGCTGGCGTAGTCATAGTCGCCGAGGCTGACCGGAAAATCGAGCATCGTGTTGACATGGTAGCTTCCCGGCGACACGACCGCAGCGAGGCCCAGCATTTTCCATGCCTGCCAATTGCGCAGCGCAACATTGGTGTAAAGAATCGGGGTTTTAACCGCATAAGCGAGCGCCTCCAGTTGCGGCGCCGGCAACTCCGGGCATATATAAGGAATAATCGAGTTGTAACAGGCCAGTACACAGCAACGCGCCTGTACGCGATACTGCTGACCGCCTCGCACATAGGCTACTCGAACGCGTTTTGCAGTCCTCGGATCACCCTCGTTTACGACGTGCGTGACCGTACTATTAAGACGCAGGCGCACTGGTGAATTCGCAAGATCGAGTTTGCTGTAATCGAAACGGGCCGTGACGACGTCTTCCATTGTCGTCCCGGGCGCAACTGCCGGAATCATTGCGCGCACCAACAGACGGGCGATCGACGCGTTGCCATCGGGAAAATGGTGAATGTAAGGTTCATCGTCCTCGTTCGCCGGCATGCCCGTGGCCTTAGCACCCGGGAGACCCGAGTAGTAGATCGCAGATCCGGCCGACGCCGCCTCGATGCCAACGCCTGAGTCGGCTGCGAGATCTTGCAGCAGGGCGAATACTTCCGGCTCACGAATGTCCAGGTGCCTGCTCAGGAATTCACGATAGCTGATCGAGTACAGGTACTCCTCTTTCTTATCGGCCGGGACGTCAGGCATCCTGTCCTGTTCGCTCCTCAGCAAGTGCAAAAATTCACGACGCGCAGCGTCGGACATCGGCATTTTTTCTACTGCCTCGGCAGCAGAAAAATCTGACGGCGCCAACGGCAGGTAATTGGAAAGTACTCCAATGTCATAGCGAACCAGGCGATCGGCGCCCCAGTCTTCTGGGTTGAAATAAATGCCAGCGCCGAGACCATTGCGCCGGTAAAATTCCCGATCGTAGGCCGTGTCAAATCGCTGCATGTCGACGCCAAGATCGCTTAACAAGGCCTTCACAACGTCGTTGTATTCCGACGGCGCTTCGAGTGTCTGGCTGCCACCATAAGTAAGCAGGGTACGACCGCCGACATCGAATTCATTGCGCTTGGCATGTCCGCCGAAATCGTCATGATTGTCGAGAATAAGAATGCGCGCGCCTGGATTGGATTTTCGATGGAAATAGGCAGCCGCGAGACCGCTGATACCCGCCCCCACCACGACGAGGTCGTAAAGATCGGCATCGGCTTCAGCGACCGGCCCCCAGTCCCGCCGTCCTCCGCGCGCCAGCTGATGGGCGACTTCGTAGGAGCCGTTGTGATTGCCGCGCAACCCGGTAAGCGCGGGCGGATAACCGGCAGCAGCGACGGTTTCGAGCGCGAGACTTTCATCGGCAGCCGCTCGCCCGGGTAACAGGGACGCCGCCGCCAGTGCCCCCACCCCGTGCAGGAGATCCCGGCGCGAGATGCGCCGGTCCATGCCGAGATCGCGGTCTGATGCTTTCATGGGCCAAGACTACCGAAGCGACTCACGCCTGACCATGACAACGCGCTAGAATTTCGATTCATCTGTGCGAGCCAGCAACGAGCAGGAATCAAGAAGTGATATTGCGACGTTTCCCGCCAATGGGCGTATACGAGACACTCTTCAAGTTCGCGGATGCTACCGGCAAGTACATGGGAGATTCCGGGCGGTCCACCGCTACCGACAACGATTGAGTTGAACTGCCTCGATTTGAAATACCCGAAAGCGACCGGCGAGCCACCATTACTGCGGGCGATTGCCGCCAGGCAGCACATCGAGATCTTCCGCAATTACTCGTCTTTCGGCATGGGTGGCGTATCACGTGCCTCGCAGATTTATGTGAATGGGCTCCTGGAGCTCGAGCGTGTTGCCCAGGCACGCAATGCCATCTGTCTATTTTATGGGCAGCAACGTTCGCGTTATGGCGCATCCCCCGCCATACCTGCAAAGTCAGTAATCCATCAAGGATTCATTATGGCGTAATCAGGGCGACATCAGCGCCCCATCAGTACTGCCCAAACCATTGACTCTATCGTGAAACCTCGCAACCAGATTTTTCTGGCTGCAGAGGGAGCAGAGCAATGTTTATTAAAATCAATGCGTTAAAAAGGTCCGTCGTCATTACAGCTGCAGCATTGGTATTTTGTGCCCAGGCACCAGCGTCTGAGACCGACCAGTTCCATCGTCGGGCAGAGCCGCTCACCGACTCGACCGAGGCTCTCAATAAAAAGACCAATGAGATGATCGCTGCAATCGTTGCTGAGCGCCGCAACAACCCCCGGCAACAGCTGATGGCCAAGGCCATATACAGAGAGCTCGGCGGAATTCGCATGGTTGACCCGCTGGAGCGCTGGCTCATCGACTCGGGAGATATTGCCACGCGTGAGGTACCTCGAGACGAGAGCATCTATGCGGACATGCCAATCTGGTCGATACGCACGGTGTATCTGTTCGGGCTAGGCCAGACCTTGAGCGTTAACGATCAACTCATCGGCTCGGACAAAATCTCGCACTTCCTGTCGCAGGGCTGGAAGTTTTACAAGCGTTATCAAAAGTCGGGTAGCGAAGCGTCTGCGGCCAAGCGCGGTGTAACAACAGAGCGCGCGATATTCGGCGCTGGCAGCACCGGCTCTTTTTCGAACGCAGACCTCGTTGCCAACTTCGAAGGCTATCGTTTCTATCGCAGTTTGTTTGAAGACGACGTTATCGATGGCAAGCCAGCGATCCTGCGATGGGAGAACGGTGTCGGTTGGGTCATGCAGCGGCAATTCGACTGGGCGGATCACGTTAATCCGTACTGGGACGAGGCCCTCAACATGAATTCCTACGATGCGCTGCTGCGCGGGCGCATGCACAAAAAGCTCGTCAGTCTTTGCCCGCAGTACTGGCAGGATCCGGCGATCTACAGGATCGAAAACGAAGCTGAGCTGCGGGGCCGTTATGCACACCTCGGCATGCGTGATACACGAGACACCCGGCTCGATACGCTTTGTCTTGCGCATCTGCCAGAGCCAACTATTGAGACGCTGGTCGCGACGAATGACGGACGGGGCCCATCCAATTCACAACTGGTCGTGCCGACGCGATAGAATTTCAAATCGATTCGACTCAGGCGATCAGAATGACAACAGACCTTGCCGACGTGGGCGTAACATTCAGAAAACATCGCGTGCGCGTCATGCTCGCGATCACGCTCGGTTACGGCTTTATCTATACCTGCCGTCTCGGTCTCAATATTGTCAAGAAACCACTGATCGACAACGGCATCTTTTCCGTCGATGAATTGGGCATGATCGGCGCAGCGCTGTACTACGGCTATGCAGCCGGCAAATTTTTTAATGGCTTTGCAGCGGATCATTTTTCGCCGCGCGTGTTTTTTACAGTCAGTATTTTCGTGGCGGCATTACTGAATCTGGTCATGGGCTGGTCCAGCCTGCTGTGGCTGTCGGTCACGCTGTGGATATTGAATGGCTGGTTTCAGGGCATGGCAGCACCCTCGGCCGTTATCAGCATTACGAACTGGTTTTCGATCAGCGAGCGTGGCAGGACCTATGGTATCTGGAGCGCTTCGCATGCCATCGGCGAAGGCCTGACCTATTACGTTATTGCTGCGGTAGTCGCAGCGTGGGGCTGGCGATACGGCTTCATTACGCCCGGCATCCTGTGTATTGGCGTTGCGGCGTGGGTATACGCATTGCTTCGCGACGCCCCAAAAACCATGGGCCTTCCTGACGTGCATGAGTTTCACGGCGACGAGCCCGAACCTGAGAGGGTGAAAAGCACCTGGGCCACACAGAAGACGATATTCGGCATCGGCGCGATCTGGGTGGTCGCCGTTTCCAGCGCACTGATGTACATGACGCGCTATGGCATTAACAGTTGGGGCATCCTCTACTTGCAGGAGATACGGGGCTATACCCTTGTCGGAGCTGGCACCTTGATGGGCATCTATGGCGGCGCCGGCATCCTCGGCTCCATCGGATACGGCTATTTGTCAGACAAGATCTTCGATGCACGCCGCCCACCCGCCAACCTTATCTTTGCCATTGTCGAAGTTGCTGCACTCTTGCTTATTTTCTACGGACCGCAGAACGCAATTGTGTTGATGGTCGCCTTCGCCATTTACGGTGCATCGCTCAGCGGTCTCATCGCGTCCATCGGCGGTCTGTTTGCCGTTGATATTGCACCTCTCGGTGCTACGGGTGCCGCCATGGGGCTGGTTGGGGTTTTCAGTTATCTCGGTGCCGGCACACAGGATGTTATCAGCGCCGGGCTGATCAGCGCAGGAACGACGGTTATTGACGGCGTCACGACTTACGACTTCGATGCCGCTGTCATGTTCTGGGTTGGCACGTCCATTGTTTCGATGCTACTGGCGGCAACGCTGTGGAACACAAAGATTCGCGACTGATGCCAGCCGATATAGAGCTGGTGCTGCTGGATATGGGTGGTGTGTTGCTGAACCTTCGCGACCCGCTGACCACATTCGATTTAGATGTTGATCAGGACGACTTCATGGAAACCTGGTTGCTCTCGCCTTCGGTGCGCAAATTCGAATGCGGTGCAGTAAGTAGCACGCAATTCGCGTGCTCCATCGTAGAAGAGTTCGCTCTGCCCTACACACCGGCAGAGTTCCTGCGGCGCCTGGAGTCGTGGCCGGATGCGGTATATGCAGGTGTACGGGAACTTCTTATCTCGATCAGTCACGGCTGCCAAATCGCGCTGTTATCGAACACTAATGAAGTTCACTGGAATCGGGACGACATCGCAGGACAACTCGCTCCCCTGTTTGATGAGACGTTTCTTTCTTATAAAACCGGGCATCTCAAACCGGACTCGGCCGCGTTCGAGAACGTGCTAATTCACTACGCCGTCGACGCTGATAAAATTTTATTTCTCGATGACAATCCGCTCAATATTGCCGCGGCAAAAAATTGTGGCATGCAGGCGCAACTAACGCGCGGCTTTGACAGCCTCGTGCAAAATTTGAGACAGGCCGGGTTTGATGAGACTTTAGCCTAGTCGCCGAAAACGTCATTCATGAGCTTTAATCGACCTGCCGCGACCGATGGTCAGCGGCAATATCTTCAGCGCCGGCCGCATCGGCAAGTACAATTGCCGCCGCAATAGTGATCGCAATATTGCAGATGTGAAATTTCAGTGCGGCCATGCATAAGACCCGATCGAGAATATTCCAATCAAGACTTATACACTATCAATCAAGCCGTCATATTGCTCGCGAGAGATTCCACCCTTTCTATTTGACGCTCGCCGATCGTGGCCATCTTCTGCAGTCTGTCCACGTCCATTCGCAGTGCTTGAGCCAGGGCATCGAGGCTGGTTCGCTGGCTCTCATCGGCGTCGACGTTTTCGACCGCCATAACGCCGGCCGAAACGATCAGTCCAAGCCTCTCGTCATCGTGCGAGTCCGCAAAAGACCGATATCGGTAAGCGGCCGCCATGGGCGCGGGTAATGACCAGATTTTTGCGAGCTCGCTGGTCATGTCCCTGTGATCGGTCGCAAACTCGGCCATGAACGCTTTGCTGAGCCCGCCCGGCTCGGTGTGCTCACGATGTGCAGCCAGAATTGCGTTCGTCCTGCCAGGCTCCAGATGCGCAAGCACCATCAGGCCGATGTTATGGCACAGCCCGGCCGAGTACGCCAAGTCGCGTATGACATCATCTGCCTGCTCGTCTGCGCCGGCGATTTTCTTGCAGCATTCCGCGGTCATCAGCGATTGGAGCCAGAATCGTGCCGCGTCAAATGTCGGACAATCCTTGCTATTGAACGACTGCGAAATCGCCATCGCCAGCTGCGGCAAAGTCAGCAATATCAGCAGGATTGAACGAACGGTGATTCGCTTCTTCACTCTTTGGACTCAATAAAATCAATAGCTTACCAATCTGCTTATCGGTAGATTCTAAGGAATTCTTTAGGCGAAGAAACATCAAATCCTTGCGTGGTTCGACCACTACTTCAGGTCAGGCTAGCGCATCATCCGTTCGCGGCCGCCCACGCTTCGATCGTCGAGCCCTCAGCAACGAGCTTCTGCAATAACGGCGCCGGCGTCCAGTTGGCTGCGCCGAATCGATCACGAAACTCCGTAACACGTGCGAGCACTTTGTCGAGACCCACCGCGTCGGCATAGTGCATGGGTCCGCCGCGCCATGCCGGAAATCCATAGCCGTAAACGTAGACAACGTCTATATCACTGGGTCGTTGCGCAATGCCCTCCTCCACGACCCTGAGTCCTTCATTGACGAGTGAGTAAATGAGGCGATCGACGATTTCGTCCGCGTCGATCTCGCGCCGCTCGACATCGAGGGCTTTGGCCGCCTGTACGATCACTTCAAGTACAGCAGGATCCGACGACTTCACGCGCGTCTCGGCATCATATGTATAGAATCCTGCGCCGCTTTTTTGACCGAGCCGGCCCATCTCGACCAGCGCATCCGCCACACGAAAGCTTTTCGGATCGCCGCGCGCATCGATCGCCAGCGCTTCGCGCGCCTTGTAACCTACGTCGAGGCCCGCAAGATCGCCAACACTGATGGGCCCCATCGCCATGCCCCATTCCTGCATCGCAGCATCGACGCCCTCGGGCGTACTGCCTTCAAGCAGACACAGCTGACCCTCGCGAAAATAGGGCTGCAACATGCGATTACCGATAAAGCCGTAACAAACGCCTGACATCACCGGGATTTTGCGAATCTTTTTGCCGAGCGCCATGCAGGTCGCAAGCACGTCGTCTGCCGTCTTCTCACCACGCACGACCTCGAGCAGTTTCATGATGTGGGCTGGACTGAAGAAATGCAGTCCGATTACATCCTCGGGACGATCGGTCGCTGCCGCAATCTCGTCCACATCCTGGTACGACGTATTGGTCGCAAGAATGGCGCCATCTTTACAGCACTTGTCGAGCCGCGCGAAGATGTCCTGCTTCAGCTTGGGGTCTTCGAAAACGGCCTCTATGACCAGGTCGCAATCGGCGAGTGCGGCATAGTCCGTCGTGCCGGAAATCAATTCCCGGCAGGCCGTGGCCTGCGACGCAGAAAGTTTGCCGCGCTTGACACTGCCAGCGTAATTGCGATCAACGATCGACAAACCGCGAGCCAGCGCCGCGTCGTTGATCTCCAGCATCACTACCGGAAAATCCGCGTTGGCAAAAGTCATCGCGATGCCGCCGCCCATCGTGCCGCCGCCAATGATGCCGACCTGTTTGATCTCGCGGCGCGGTGTCTCTCGCGACAAGCCACGAATTTTCGCCGCTGTGCGCTCGGCAAAAAACACATGCCGCAGCGCGCTCGACTGCGACCCCCGCATCAGCTCCAAAAACTGTTCACGCTCTTGCGCC
>JADFKA010000057.1:297-8930 GCA_022565135.1 Pseudomonadota bacterium | reverse complement strand
TCGCGCGCGAAATAGGCTGGCGCGAGAATCTTTACATAGGAAAATCCGATAAGCCCGATACCGAATGCCTGCAGCGCCAACGCCGTCATGCGCACATCATCATAGGTGAATGCGCCGCCGTAAAAGATCGTGGCGACCAGCGGCTCGGCCATGAAAATCAAGCCAATCGCCGCAGGCACGGCGATGAGCAACACGAGTTTCATCGACCAATCGATCGTTGCCGAGAACGCCTGCAGAGACTCGTTCGCGTACTGGCGAGACAGGTAGGGAAGTGTCACCGTTGCAATGGCAATGCTGAACAGCCCCAGCGGGAATTCCATGAGCCGGTCAGAGTAATAGAGCAGGCTTATCTTGCCGACGCCGAGCATCGACGCAATGATGCCGCCAATCAGAACATTAATTTGCGCGACGGACGAGCCAAAAATGGCGGGCAACATTAATTTCATCACACGTCGCACACCTTGATGCGCGATGGCCCACTTTGGTCGCGGCAATGCACGAATACGCAGCAAAAAAGGAATCTGGAACAAAAGCTGCAATAAGCCAGCCACGAAAACGGCGTAGGCGAGCGCCATGCCAGGCTCGTCGAGGAGCGGCGATAACCAGATGGCGGCAGCGATCAGAACGACGTTGAGTATCACGGGTGTGAAGGCCGGTACGCCAAAACGCCCATAGGTATTGAGAATGCCACCGGCAAATGCCGTCAACGACACGAAGAACAGGTATGGGAACGTAAACCGCAGCATCATCGTCGCGATCTCGAATCGACCGTCGTCGCCGATGAAGCCCGGCGCGACAATCGCCACGAGCACCGGCGCCGCGATGACGCCGACCAGGGTGACGAGGAACAGGATGATGCCGAAGGTACCGGCGATGGCGCCCATGAATTCGCGTGCCTCATCGTGGCTGTGCTGCTCCCGATAGCGCGCCATGACCGGCACGAACCCTTGAGAAAACGCGCCTTCGGCAAAAAAGCGCCTGAGCATATTCGGGATGCGATTGGCCACGATGAACGCGTCCATGATCAGGGACGTGCTGAAGTAGCGGGCGAAGACGGCATCCCTGACGAGGCCCAGGATTCGCGATAGCAGCGTCATGCCGCTGACGACCGAGGTCGTCTGGATCAGCTGGCGCCCGAAGCCAGCTCGTTCGGGGGCTGCAGTATCGCCATCAGGGGGAACGTCGGTGCCGTTTTCAGTTGTCATGCCGGCTCCGAGTTTAGCCCAAAACGAGGTTGTGGTTGAGAAGGGGATGGTCATTGACAATACCCCTCCAGACACCAATAATACGCCGCTCTTTGAAAGCAGGACACGGAATCAAGCAGTGGCAAACACCAGATCAGCAAGCAAACGCGCCCGCCAGGCGGAGAAGACCCGCAAGCACAATATGGGCATGCGCTCCATGATGCGTACGCGGATCAAGAATGTCGTCAAGGCCTGTGACGCCGGCGACAAAGAGGCTGCTCAGGCTGCCTACAAAGCCGCGGTACCAGTGATTGATAGCATGATTAATAAGGGCATTGTCACCAAGAACAAAGCCGCACGGCACAAGAGCCGATTGAACAAGCGCGTTAAAAGTCTCGCTATCTGAATAAAGACGAGCTTAGGGCCCTACCAACAACCCTCTCCACCGGCTGAATTACCGCGTGCGCCGGCCTGATTTAATGTCAGGCTTCCACAATCGGTGTCCCGGCTGAGCTGACCCTGTAGCGGTGCCGCCGTCGCCGTATAAGTCGTAGCGGTGATATTGGACAGTGTGATCGTATAAACGCTGTCGCCGTCCCCCGCCGCAACGGAATTCCCAGAGTCGTTAATCGACAAGGGATTCGCGGCGTAGCCTAAGTTCGTAAGATCATTGGTATACGACTTGTTATCCATGAAGAACTGCTGCTGCCGCTCCGCGATCTGCATGAGCGTCACAGTCGCAGCTGTCCGTTTGGTGCTTACGACATATTGCATGTATGACGGATATGCGAATGCCGTAATGATCGCCACAATCACGACAACGATCAGCAGCTCCAGCATCGTCACGCCACGTTGGCGGGCCATCAATTTCGGCGCTAAAAGCATAGTGGTATTCCTTTGAATTTCAGTGCATGCAAGGACTCGACCTTACAGGTCGGCGTCCTCCTGTAAGAACCAATACGTCCGCCAGCGCGTTGTGGCGTCGATGTCGTCTACTTGCAGGTCCGATCGCAGGATCTTGTTCGGCGGCAGGGATACCACCTCAGCCGGGATTCCCGCCGATGTCAGATCGGTATACCGGTCCTCTTTAGTGGTCGGCTGATCAGGATTGGTGGGGTCGTCGTCACTGGTGTTGTAGTTGATGACTGAAGTCGCATTTTGAAAAGACACTGCGTACAGACGTCCCGCACCCTCAGCTGGAGCGCACGCTGACGATGAGTTCGCGCCCTGCGGCAAATACGAGGTGAAAAATATCTTGCCCACCAGCGTTAATGGCGTCGCCAGGATCTTCTCGCCCGGCTCCTCCATTTGCAGGCGCCAGCCGTCCGTAAGGTCGATGACGCAGGAGCCGTCTTGCAGGCAGTTGCTGGTCACATCACCGAAGTCCGTAGGCTGTAATATGGAATCCACGCCGCTACCGACTGCCGTGTGGCGATCCTTGATCATAAAGAACCAATTCTCGGCGACACCACCGAAATCCAGCGGATCCGCGCGATCACCCGAACCGATCAGTACGCCATCGAACAGTCCGCCGCTATCCTTGCTGAGTACGAGATCAGGGCGGTGGAAGAAGCGGAGATCCGTAGCAATGCCGGAGGCACTCGTTGAGTGACGTCCGAGTGACGCAAGTTGCGTCAATTTCCAGTCGCTAACATTATCGCCAAGCAGGTCGGCTCGCCAGACGTTGCCGCCCGTGTCGCCGACCACCATTCTGTCTATGAATCCATCGCCATCGGTATCAGCGACCGTTAAGGTCGATGGAATGCTGTCAACCAGTTTCTTGTGTGTGTAAGTATTGAACGACCCACCACTTCCGCCACGTGCCTTCCAGATCAAGGCACCGGTTTCTGCATCGACTACGTACATTGCGTTACCTTCGGTATCATCGGTGCCAACCGAGCCGCGAGCATCCTTATTCATATCGTAGCCGCCGGCGAACATGAGGACACCGCGCGGTCCGCTCGGCGTTTTAACCATGCCGACACGCGGCGTTGAAAACGTGTACCCGAGTTCGGCGAAGTCGCCGCCCTTCTCGATCGTCCACATCAGATCCGGCGACTCCGGATTTGTGACGTCAAAGGCATAGTACTTCTTGCCGCCGCGACGCATTCCGACGAACAGATAGGCCTTGTCACCATCGCTCGCGACGATACTGCCATCGTTGTTGACGTCTTGCAGGTAGGCGACCGGCGCTCCGTCCAGCGCGTATGGATGTTCAATGCCACCGAGATTTTCACGCAAGGTCTTTTGCGTAGGCATTACCGCTCGCGGCATGAATGCCCAGACTTCCTCGCCGCTCTGCGCGCCGCCAGTGCTCGTGTTGCGTAGCATGCGTAACATGCCGTCATTGGAACCCACCGCCAGGAATATCGCCGGATTATCCTCGCTATATCCGCCAATCGCTCCGTAATTGATCGGCAATGGCCGTGAGTGCAATGGATCGCCGAATATCCAGGGTCGCGCTTCCTTGCGGTTCTTGTCGCCATCGACATCATCGATATCCAGGCCGCGTGCATACGCGATAAGTTCAGCGGCTTCTTCGTTGCTGGCAACATCGAAATCGGTTCGCAGAGCGGCCGCGGTGATCGCATCCACATTGAAGTTGGCGAGACTTGACGACGTCCTGTCATAGTAGATCGTGCGACCGCCCAGACCGTTTGCTGTTTTTGGGCCCTGTTTCGAATTGATGAAGCCTGGAATCCGCTGACCTGCGGCACCTCGCGCGACGGAACGCCCGTCGCGGCCATCAACCTCTCCCTCGGTGGTGTTAGCGGGTGGCAGTGCCGCCGGAATGGTCCACTGCGTCAGGGCTTCAGCGCGAATCCGTCCGTCCGCAGAAATCGCCGGGTTGTCCAGCGCGTCCACCACCACACCGGGTTCAGACGCCGAATTGACGCCGGCCAGGGTGAGTTTCTTGACATTCCCGACCCAGTACGGCTTTGCTTCCCTATCAATCTGGAACAGGGCAATGTAGATATTGTCTGTTATCTCGGCCCGGTTGAATACGTTAACCGGAACAGATGCCGCAACAAAAGTCGTGCTGATACTCAAGATTTGCTTGAGGATGGACTGCAGTACTGCGACGAGATCGTCCGGATTTTCGCCCAGTGTCAGTGGTGCGCCCGTACCGCCTGCCTGCGCGTACGCAGTCGTCGTGTTGTTGAGGTTGGACTCGTCAACGATGAAGTATGAAACGACGTTTTGCTTGCCATCGATGTCGGGGACGGTGCCGTATTGTCCGTCACCGAGGTCCGCGTCGTTCAGGTATTGAATGACGTCCGGAAATTGTCTTTGCGGCGATCCGAATCCACCCAATGCGACAGACGCTTCAATCGCCGCATCGGAGTCATCATCCTGTTGTGACACCTGGAACATCGTATTGACCGTGTAAACCCGCGTACACTCTCCGGCCGTTGCGAGAGGACTGATATAGTTCGGCTTCGATGCCGGCGGCTTTTCGATGCTCGTGTCCCATGACGCGGCAGGAAACTCGACGTCAAGATTGATTTTCTCGTTCTTGCTGCCGAAGTCCAGCCAGCCATTGTGCGCGTTATAGACGCCCTGCCCGGTCAGGTAGCGGAAGAACTCGAAAAACAGCTCCTTGCCCTGCCACTTGTGGCTGAGATTACCCTGCGGTGTCGGCATGGCACTAAGAATGCTGTGAAACTCCGCTTTCGCGCCGTTGCTGTCGGTGGCGTCAAAGAGCTGGAATCCCATCGCGATATAGCCGCCATTACTGCAGTTTCTTTCATTGAATCCGTCACAGATGGGTTGGTATGGCCCCATGACCGGATTGCCGAATTCGTCGAGCACCGGATTGCCGAATTCGTCATAAAGAGGTTCCTTGTTTTCCTCTACGGTAGAACCGTGGTCGTGATTGATCATCAACCCCACGCGAACGCCTTCGAGTGGATCGAATACTTTGCGTATCGCGCCGCGTATTACGTCAAAGAATGTATACGGCCCGACAGGGCTCATATAGCCTTCGGCGATTAGCGTGTCGCACTCGGTACCGTTGCACGCCGTCGAACCGAGGTTGGGCCGATAGTCCAGGGAAAACATGATCAGCGGTTCACTGCCTGGCGTCGGCTCTGTCGGCGACCGCAGATACACATCGGTATCGTCGGCCTGCACCGTACCGGCTGAAAAAACCAGCACGAAAACCAAGGAAAATACGGCGAGTTTGCGAAAATGAGTATTCATACCTGAAATCTCTATATCGGTTTAGCGACTTATTCTTTGGGTACCAGGACCAGCACTCCCTCGCTGACCTGCGCATACCCAAGCCCCTCATCTGTCCGGTCGTAAGTCGCTGTGACACGGAAAGACACACTACTGAATTTATCGATGCTCGATTCGATCACACGCGGCGGCGGACGAAATACCGGGCCGGTACGCTCCACGCGAGCGCTGATGTAGTCGGCTGCGATCAAATTGGCTAACGTGTAGTCATCCACAATAAGGTCGGTGCTATTACAATTAGCCTCGCCTGCTGTACAAACCGTATGCCCGGAGCCGCCGATGACCGGTGTCGAACTCGGATTCGCCACGACGATGTCGGCCAGTGCCTGCGCAGCCTGTGCCGCCGCAACCTGCGATTCCTCGTTTTGCGCCATGAGCAGTCCAATTTTGCTCGCGCGCATCGACGATATTGTGAGCAAAGTGATCGCGACGAGAAAGATCAGCGATATCACGAGGATTGCGCCCGATTGCCTGTGTTTGTTTGTCAGATTTAGTGTCTGCATATCAAAAACCCATGATGGCCATACTGCGAATGTTTTGAATCGACACCGTTGTCGAGTAGATGCGCCTGTGAAATGAGTCCGCGGGCGTGTAGGCCGGCGAATTGCTCACCGAAAACGTTTTTTCGTTGGTGTAACGAGTGTCAATTTCGGCCGTTCGAGCCAGCAGGAATATTCGGGCCGATACCGCGCTCTGCATTTCTGCAACCGTCGGGTTCGGTACAAACATGTTCGGATTACCGTCACCGGTTGTATCCAATCCGTATTCGATCTGCATATTCTCAATACCCGTCGCTATGCACTCCGTCGTCATGCTCGGACCCGCACCGCGCATCACTTTGCGACACAGCGTTGGCAATCCGTCGCCAGGAGTGTTCGCGTACGGTCGAATGAAGAAAATGCTCGGCCGGTATTCCCAATCTTCGAAAGGAGGGGTAACGGTAATAGTCGGGGCCGCAGCAATAGGCGCCTGGTACAGCAGGCCGACCGTGCCATTCGTTCGCAGGTAAACATTGCCGGCCGTCTGCACAGGAGAAACTGCCCCAGCAACTCGTTTGATCGATACCACATCGGTACCATCAAGCACTTCGCCAGCAGCGATGCAGGAATGTGCAGCGCTCGCCTGCGCATTGGTCGCATTATCGATTGCGGTCACCGATAACGAATCACCGCTTGCGTTTGCGACCGTTTGATACATCCAGTTGGGATCCCCGACTGGACCGCAATCAACAGCAATGGCCAGAGTCGCGTCGGGTGTCACGTTATCCGGAGTGTGCAGTTCGCCGTAATTGCCGGCCATGCTGATCTCCAGCATCAGCTCGTTCAGCGCGTAGCGCGCATCGTCCTGCATGCGCAACACGTTTCTGTCCTGTTTAAAGCTGTGACTGTTGTTGACGAATAAGGAAATGACAGCACCCGCAAGGATGAGCGATAACACCATCGTTATCATCAGTTCCACAAGCGTAACGCCGGCCTGCGATTTGAAATTTCGCATCTGCATCTTCATCAGTCTCAAAAGTTGGGGTCGATATACGTCGGAATCTGCAGGATCCGACGGAATTCATTGTTGTCGCCATAGTTACCGCTCGCCGCACCGCAAGGATTGGCGACACCGCCCGTCAACGATGCTGTTCCACGCCAGGCGATGGTAACGACATACATTCCAGCATTGCCCAGTGCGGGTCCGGTCACGCACAAGGACGGCAGTACCAGCCCGCCGGTACCAGTGCCAGCATTGGTCTCGAAGTCACCGTCGACCATGCGCTCCCAGAACCACAGATCATGCGCCGCTTTTTGCACCGCATTGCACTCGGCAGCGGCTGAACAATTCGGTACCGGTTCGGCCGCGATCTTGCCTCCTCCGAGGTTTGCCGCAAGCAGGTAGACTTGCATGCCATCACCATTGGTGCGCATATCCTCGAGCAGTCCGTATGCTAGTTGCGATGCAGTGCTGCGCTGCAAGCTCTCATAGTTCGCCTGTTTCGAAACTGTCTGCAGGCCGGCCACAGCGAGCAAACCGACGGAGAATATCACGATGGAAATCAGCAATTCGAGCAGTGAAAATCCGTGCTGCGGGGAACGATAGCCAGTCACGTCATTTGTCTCCGGTTACGGTGTGGTCTAGCACGCGGGCGCTGAGCCGTCGGCTTGATACTCCGACAGTTTGGGCCGGCCGGACAATTCGATGATCACTACCCGTGCATGGTCGGCACCGCGTATATCACAAAACGTCAGCTGGCCGGAATTCCCGGCGGCCGCCGCAGTCATGGCGCGGCCATTGGGCCGGTACATCAGGAAGTTTGGAAATTCGGCGGATGTTGCACTGATACCTTCCAACGCAGCGGAAGCGCTGAGTATGACTTCACCCGCATCGACATTCTGGTCACTGTCGGGGTCTGCAAAAACGATGAAGCCGTCCTCCCAGTCGACAGCTTCGCAGTTCACGCCACCCGCACTGGGGCAAATCGTCACCCGCGCATTGGTCGTAATGGCAGTGTTGCGAGCTAGGTGCATCGACGATACGAAGTCGTTTACCGCACTCGACCGCTTCGCATTGTTCGTGAAAGACTGCAACGCCGGCACAGCCATTGACAGAAGAATTCCGCCAATAGCCAGTGTCGTCATTAACTCAAGTAGGGTAAATCCATGTTCTCGTTTCATCGCATTATCACTCTGCATAGTCGCTTCCTGAGAAGTTATCGACCGTGAAAATATTCAATGGAGCGAGTATGCGGAGATAAGCGCCGCGAAGCGTTGAGACAGGTCGCAGATCGGCTAATCCAGTGGGTTTCATCCGACGAACGGACGAGTTTTGCTGATGAGCGGCTAGCGGCTCACGGCGAAAACAATATTATGTTAATCCGACGGGGATGCAGCATCTTCCAGCGCACGGATCACGGCCTGGCCCAGAGCCTCGGTACCTTCGCCCGTTGCGGCGCTGACCTCGAATACCGGTCTCTCCCAGGCCAGCTCGGACAACAGGTTTTGCCGGGCAGTGTCCAGATCATCGGCTGCGAGGAGGTCGGTCTTGTTAATAATCAGCCAACGCGGCTTGTTTGCAAGATCTGCCGAGAATTTGCCCAGCTCTTTGGCGATGGCCAGCACATCGGCGGCCGGATCGGCGGCCGGATCGATCGGCGCGATATCGACCAGGTGCAGAAGCAACCGGGTGCGCTGCAAATGCTTGAGGAATTGAATTCCCAGGCCC
>JADFKA010000057.1:0-287 GCA_022565135.1 Pseudomonadota bacterium | reverse complement strand
CTTCAATCAGGCCCGGAACATCCGCCATGACAAAACTCTGTAACATGCCGACCCGAACAACGCCGAGATTGGGATGTAGCGTCGTAAACGGATAGTCGGCGATCCGTGGCCTCGCTTGCGACATCGCCGAAATGAGCGTCGACTTGCCGGCATTGGGCATGCCGAGCAGACCGACGTCGGCCAGCACTTTGAGCTCGAGAGTCAGGTGACGCGCCTCGCCCTGTGTGCCATTAGTCGTCCTGCGCGGAGCCAGATTAACGCTGCTCTTGAAGCGCGTATTGCCCAAG
>JADFKA010000056.1:8485-8957 GCA_022565135.1 Pseudomonadota bacterium | reverse complement strand
ATCGGCCGATTTCGCGTAAGCGCATTCATACAGCAGGGCTATGTCGGTGCCGTACTGCGAACGATTACCACGGAGATACCGACGCTGCATGACCTTAATTTGCCACCGATTCTCAAGGACGTTGTCATGAACAAGCGTGGTCTTTGTATCGTTGTCGGCGGTACGGGCTCTGGCAAGTCGACTACGATGGCAGCGATGATAGGCCACCGCAATGAGAATTCACGCGGACATATCGTGTCGATCGAAGATCCGGTCGAATACGTACATCCACACAAAGGTTGCGTCATTACGCAACGAGAAGTCGGAGTTGACACCGAGACCTGGCACGCTGCACTCAAGAACACGCTGCGTCAGGCGCCCGACGTAATTCTGATTGGTGAGATCCGTGATCGTGAAACGATGCAATATGGAATTCAGTTCGCTGAGACCGGGCATTTATGTCTGGCAACATTGCATGCGAACAGCGCCAATC
>JADFKA010000056.1:0-8475 GCA_022565135.1 Pseudomonadota bacterium | reverse complement strand
GCGCCGACAACAGTTGCTCATGGATCTGTCGCTGAATACGAAAGCTTTCATATCACAGCGACTGATTCCTCGCGAAGGTGGAGTCGGCCGAGTCGCCGCGATGGAAATCATGCTCAACACGCCCTTGATCGCGGATCTGATATTTAAAGGTGAAGTCGGGCAGATCAAGGAAGTCATGGCCAAGTCGACGCGTCTCGGCATGCAGACCTTCGACCAGGCTTTATTCTATTTGTACGATGAAGGAACAATTTCTTATGAAGATGCGATACGCAATGCGGACTCGAAGAACGAGTTGCGTCTGCGCATCAAACTCGAGAGCAAGCGCGAGTCTTCGGTAGCGGATCAGGAAACGGAGAATTTGAAGATCCTGGAAGAGGATTCGGCTCAGACTTTTTGAGCATCACGGAAGATGGCATAAATGAACGTCAAGCCGCTGTTTAAATTAATGGTGGAGAAAAAGGCGTCAGACCTTTTCTTCGCACCTTACGCACCCGCAAAAATAAAGATCGACGGGAAGATCATGCCTGTCAATAAGCTCGAGATGACGCCAAAAATGGTCAAGCAGGCGGCGATCGAACTTATGGACGATGATCAGCTGGAGACATTTTCGCGCGAACTGGAGATCGACTTCGCTATTTCGGAGCCGGGGCTCGGTCGATTTCGTGTCAATGTGTTTCATCAACGCGGCAATGTGGCGATGGTGCTGCGCTACATTACATCTGAGTTGCCGACGCTCGATAGTCTTGGTATGCCAGGTCAACTAAAAGAACTTATTATGCTTCGCCGTGGTCTGGTTCTCATGGTCGGGGCAACAGGGTGTGGCAAATCGACGACGCTCGCTGCGATGATCAATTATCGCAATGAGAAAACATCGTCGCACATCATTACCATTGAAGACCCGATTGAATTTCTACACCCGAACAAGAAATCGATCGTCAATCAGCGAGAAATCGGCCTCGATACCAAGTCATATGCCCGGGCACTCAGGAGTGCGGTGCGCGCGGCGCCGGATGTCATCCTGATTGGTGAGATCCGCGATACCGAATCGATGCAGTCGGCACTCGATATGGCGGGGACCGGTCATCTTGTTGTCGCGACATTGCATTCCAACAATGCGGCAGAAACGCTCGATCGTATTATCAACCTGTTTCCGCAGCAGCAGCATAAGCAGGTATTCATGGATCTGGGGCATTATCTGCGTGCGATACTGTCACAACGACTGGTACGTTCGCGTGGCGGCAAACTCGTCGCGGCGGTTGAGCTCTTGCTCAACACACCGCACATTAAAGACCTTATCCTCAAGGGTGACATTGCCGCGGTCAAGGAAGCGCACAAAGATAGTGATGAGCAAGGCATGCAGACTTTCGATGTGGCGCTGTTGGGACTTTATAAAGCCGGCACCATCACGCTGGAAGAAGCGATGTCACACGCGGACTCGCGCGCTGATCTCGAAGCGAAAATCAATTTCGGCGGATAGGCGCTGCGCACGGTTACCAGACTACTGCAGCGGCGTCAAAGACGGGGCCGTCTACGCAGACGCGTTTCATTGCCGGTCCTGCGGTTGTCTCGATGCGCACCGCACACGCCGCACAACCACCGACCGCGCAGGCCATGAATTCTTCGAGCGAAACCTGGCAAGGCAATCCATGACGTTGAGCAAGTTCTGCGACAGCTCTCAGCATTGGCGTCGGCCCGCATGCGAAAATCTCTGTTCTCGCAAATTGATCAGCATCGAGACTTTGCAGCCATAGTTCCGCCAGGTCCGTTGTAACGCCACGAAAGCAGCCCTCAAAGCCTGACAAACTGGCCAGTCGACTGCAGATTCCCCAGCTTTCGAGCTGTGGCATAGCACTATCGAAACCGTCATCGAGCCAAGGCGTGGGCAGAGACGATTTTACAAGTTGGAACGGAAAAGGAATTTCCGACCCAAGAATCGCAAGCGGATTCCACGCCTCGTTACCGCGGCGCATGACGTCGGCCAGAAACACGATGGGTGGAATACCGACTCCGCCGCCGATCAGCAGGGTATCGGGACGTTTGGGAGACGGTCGGAACGGCTGGCCTATCGGGCCGAGCACCCTGATAGTGTCGCCCGCACGTTTTTCTGCCAACAGATTTAGCCCAATTCCTGCAGTCTTGTAGAGTATTTCGATCCAATCATCAGATGCTCGCATGATTGACAAGGGACGACGCATCGGTAGCGCATCGTCACAACTTATGTGTACGAAGCTTCCGGGGGTTGCAGCGGCGGCGCATTTTGGGGCGCGTATGCGCATGATGTATTGCGCACCGGGATACTCCTTGGTCTCGAGCAGTTCGCCGTCTTCGACGAAAACAGTCCTACGATTTTGTTGCGCTATTTTCTGAACAGCTGTCGTCAATGCGTCGTCATCGTCTTGCTGACGCGCTCGAGAACAGCCATGCGAACGGCGACGCCATTGGTAACCTGCTGGGTGATGACCGAGGCTGGACTGTCTGCAAGGATCGACTCGATTTCGATGCCGCGATTCATTGGACCCGGGTGCATTACGATCGCGTCGGGCGCAGCCTTTCGCATGCGCTCTGTGCTAATACCGTAGTTAGCGAAATACTCGTCTATACCGGGAATACCATCGAGATTACCGATACGCTCGCGCTGGATTCTCAACGCCATGACGACATCGGCATCGCGAAGTCCGTCGTCGAGGTTGTCGACGATTTTTGCGTAAGGCATCTCGTCTGCACTCGGCGCGAGCGGCGGCGGCGAAATCAGACGTAGCTCGCCGACGCCCATAATATGCAAGCCTTGCGCGGCAGATCGTGCGACGCGGGAGTGCCTTATGTCGCCGACGATGGCGACGGTCAGGTTTTCAAAGCCGCCCTTATGCTGGCGTATGGTCAAAAGATCCAGCAGACCCTGTGTTGGATGAGACACGTCGGCCTCGCCCGCATTGAGGATGCTGACGTGATCGTTAACATGGCGTGCGATGTATGCCGGCACGCCCGGGCCCGCATCGCGGACGACCATGATATCCACTTGCATTGCCTGCAAGGTGTAAATCGTATCCAGAATACTTTCACCTTTCTTGCGCGATGAAGTATTCACATCCAGATTCAAAACATCGGCCCCTAGTCGCTTGCCAGCAAGGTCAAATGACGCACGCGTGCGTGTGCTTGGTTCAAAAAACAAATTGGCGACCGTGCGACCCTCCAATGTGTGACTGTGAGGAGCTGTGGCGCCATCGGGGCCGATAAAGCGCTCAGCATCATCGAGCAATTCAGTAAGAAGAGCCTTGTCGATACCCTTGAGAGTCAGGAGATGGCGCAGGCTGCCGTCTTCGTTGAGCTGCAGGTCGGCCTCGTTGTCGAGGTTAGGGTAGGTTTCGGGCGCTTGCATGGCGAGGCAAGTCTACTGACATAGGCGGATTATTTCACCGCCTCTGTGAGGCGAGGTAGCGTTCTGCGATGAAGACGGCGGCAGCGCTGTCGATCATCTCCCTGGAGAGTCGACCGCGGGTGCCGGCGGCGCGCGCTTTCTTGAGCACGGCCTTAGCCTCTATTGACGTGTAACGCTCGTCCACAACAGCTATTGGCAGCTCGTAGCGGGTTAGCTCTTTGATAAAGGCTTTGACCGGTACCTGCATTTCACTGGGTGAGCCGTCGGTATGAGCGGGCATGCCGACGACCAGCCGTGCCGGCCGCCATGCGTCGAGTAGCTGGCCGATTCTCGCGTGGTCGGGGCCGGATTCGTTGTTGCCTACAATGCCGAGCGGGCTTGCAGATCCTGTAATGTTCTGCCCGACGGCGACGCCGATGCGACGTAAGCCGAAATCAAAGGCGACAATAGTTTCGGCAGGGCCTGCCTCAGGCGTGTCCGGCATCGGGCGAGATCCGGCTGATATCGATGCCGAGTGTCTGCGCCGCCGTATTCCAGCGCTGGTCAAACGGAGTGTCGAACAATATGTCTGTCGTGGCGGGCACACTGAGCCACGAATTTGTCAGCATTTCGTTTTCAAGCTGTCCGGGCTGCCAGCCCGCGTATCCCAGGGCAACGAGGGATTTCTCGGGGCCTTTACCAGACGCCATTGCATTGAGAATATCGCGCGATAATGTCAGTTGTATGTCTTCTGACACGATAATCGAGTTTTCGAAGGTCAGCTCCGGTCCGTGCAGCACAAAGCCATGTTCGGGACCAACCGGCCCGCCAAGCAATACCGGGTTATCTGCTGTGGTGGAATCAGGCTCCGGAAGGTCGAGTTGCTTAAACAATCCCCGCAGTTTGAGTTGCAAAGGCCTATTAATTACGATGCCAAGTGCGCCGTCATCGTTATGTTCACAAATCAGCGTGACCGTCGTGCTGAAATTCGGGTCTGCCATGCCGGGCATGGCGATAAGCAATTGATTTGTTAATGAACTGTCAATATTCATAGTGACAGTATCGGTCTTGATGAGATCGGACACAACCGCAACAGCATGTAATGACTAATCCGGGCGTGTGAGGCTCGCGGTCGAGGTTATGAGCTGTTCGCTAAACAACCATTTGTAGGCGAACCGCAAGCTGTCATAGTCGGCGCGAATTTCGGCCGGGAACGGATCAAATGGCGATGCGCGGCGCAGGATATCCAGCGCGGCCTGGTCAAGTACCTTTGAACCACTGGACTTGCGAATAATGACTTCTCCGAGCTGACCGGAAGCCTCGATACTGACCTCGAGTGTCGGGCTACCCGTAAGACCTTGTAGATCGCCAAGTTCGGGAAAGTATTCGTCGCCAACTCCCTCGATGCGCCGTTTCCATTTGTCGAGGTATGCTGCAATCGTCGACTCGCGTGTGTCGGCACTGATGAAAAGTTGTCGCGGATCGTCATCGTGAATTTGCAAAGTGGCATCTTGATCCTGGGGCAAAGGCAAGGTTTGCTCGCTGCCGGATTCGAGCGCAATTGCAGAGCTGTTGTCGAGCTGCGGATCTTCGCGAAGATCTTGCGCCATCCGCAGATCTTGCTCGCGTTGCGTCGACACGAGCTGATCGGAGGATCTCTCATGTGTTGTTGATTCGACAAGACTGTCGCCGGCTTCGTCGCCGTCATTGTCAACTGGTGAAACACTCTCAAGCGGCGCGCTTGGACGAACCTGGTCCTGGGTATTACCGCGGCCTTGCTGTGATGCTTGCGCGAGGTATTCGGCATTGTCAGGTCTATCGATCTGTTGATCAGGATTGGCGACGATTGTGACTTCAAGCGAGATCGCATTGGCGAACCGGTCAAAGACTTCTGCGTTAAATGTGACGCCAATGATAAGAATGCCATGCATCAGGGCGGCCAGAAACAGCATCGCGGGCAACCTGTCGGGAGCCTGCGGTGTGACAAGCTGTATGTCATCGATCGAATCTGTAGTCAGGGCAATGCTGGCCATGCTTGGGTCAACGCTATTGGACTGGTGACAGTTTACTTAATTCAGTGTGCCTTCGCTTGAAAGATCGAGAAAAATCAGGTTGTTGAGGGAATTCTGTAAAACCTTCCTCACTCGATCCAGTGTATCCGCTCGCGCATGGATTGAGTGAGACGCACGTCACCTGATGAGTCAATCAGCAGCGCCAGATCAAGGCCGAAAGCCTGGGTCAACACATCAAATTCATCGGCGCCGCCAACGATCAGAGCCGTTGCTGCAGCATCGGCAAGTACAGGGTCGACATGAACTATGGTTGCCGAGACAGTATGATCGACAGGATAACCGGTCGCGGGATCAAGAATATGCGCGTATCGGCGACCATCAATTTCCACAAAGCGCGCATAGATTCCCGAGGTAACGACGGTCTCACCGTCATCAATGCTGAGCGATGCAATCGGGCCGCCGTTACTCGGTGAGCGAATTCCAATACGCGCAGGGCGTCCGCGAACGTTGCCGAGGACCGTCAGGTCGCCACCAATGTTGATGATTGCGTCGGTGATGCCCAGTTCGCGTAAAATTGTCGCACTGTCTTCGAGAATCGCACCTTTCGCAATGCCGCCGAGGTCAAGCATCACGAAATCCGACCGCGTCCCTGCGCGGTTCTGATCCCATTCGATACGTGCCGCGCCCGGTCTGTCAGCGAGTATGGCCACGATGTCTGCGTTATTGGGTAAGGCCGACGGGGTTGCCGATACTTCATGCAGACCCCAGAGTTCGGTTAGTCGTCCAAGCCCGGCATTAAAACGTCCGCCTGAAATGAGCTCGAACTCTGCGGCGCGCCGAATGATGTCAGCGAGGCGCGGAGATACGTCGACGCGGGATCCACTTCGCATTGCGTTGTTGATGGCGTGCAGTTCACCGCGCCGCCACGGATACCAATTGTGACCGACATCAGCGTAGTGGGACTGCAAATGCTCTGTCGCCAACTGCGCCTGTTTTGTAGTGACCGAATATAGAGTTACCGATATTTCGGTGCCGAAAGCATAAAAATCGAGACGTTGGTCTTGTTGCTGCGGCCCACAACCGCAGAGCGTGAGTGCGGCGGCTAGAATCCATCTCGCGCCGAGTCTGCGAACCTGTGTGCCCGACACGCGGCTCATGAGGATTGATGAGCTGGGCTCTGAAACGACGCTAGGCCAGTTGGTCTTCAATCGCGTCAAACAAGCGGCCGGCAATATTGAGATCAAAGTGCGTATCCAATTCGCGGATGCCGGTTGGGCTGGTGACGTTGATTTCGGTCAGGTAATCACCAATGACATCAATGCCGGCGAAGATGACGCCCTGCGCACGCATTACCGGACCAACGCGCGCACAAATCGAGCGATCTACGTCTGAAAGTGCCTGACCGATACCCGTTGCACCCAGGACCAGATTACCGCGGTTATCGTCGTCCGACGGAACGCGCGCGAGCGCATAGGGAACTGCTTCGCCGTTGATCAACAGGATTCGCTTGTCGCCTTGACTGATCTCGGGAATGAATTTCTGTGCCATTGCATATTGTCGGCCGAAGTCAGTCAGTGTTTCAAAAATTACATTGGCGTTACGGTCACCTTTTCGCACGACAAAAATTGATCGCCCACCCATGCCGTCCAATGGTTTTACGACGATTCGCTCATTATCGGCCAGGAACGCTTTCATTTCGTGCATTGAGCGCGTGATCAGGGACAATGGCGTGCACTCGGGAAACCAGGCCGTGTACGCCTTTTCATTCATATCTCGCAAGGCCTGTGGCCGATTGACGACAAGCGCGCCGGCCGCTTGGGCGCGGTCGAGAATGTAGGTGGTGTAGATGTACTCCATGTCGAACGGCGGGTCCTTGCGCATCAGAATGATATCGAGATCACCCAAGTCGATATCTTCGAAGGATCCAAGTTCAAACCACGCGTCGTTGTCATCGCGGACCCTGAGTCGTCGCGACCGTCCGATCGCTACGCCGGCGAGTAATTTGAGGTCGCCTTGCTGGAAATAGTGAATTTCCGCGCCGCGACGTTGTGCCTCGAGAAGCATTGCGAAGGAGCTGTCTTTGTAGGCGGAAATGGACTCAATCGGGTCCATGACTATGCCGACGCGAAGCGGATTATTTGGCATTGTTGCCGCTTGGTCCTGAAGATCGTGTTGAGCGGCCAACTATACAGCGGAATCAACGGGTAAACGCCGAAAATTCCTCGATTTTCGCGGTCTGCGGCGGGCGTCGTAGCGGGAGTTATGTCAATATGGTACAAGTCGGTTTCCCTGCACAGGTCATGACCGCAAGCCGCCATGCTGCAGGGATAATCAACTAAAAGAATGAATCCAGGGGGATTCGCCAGAGCGTGAGGGAAACCGGTGCCCAGTAACCCATCTCGAAGTCTCAACGGCCTCAAGATTCTTGTTGTGGATGACAGCAAGACGATCCGTCGAACGGCAGAAACGCTATTGACCAAGGAAGGCTGCCAGGTATTCACGGCCATTGATGGTTTTGATGCCCTGTCAAAAATTGCAGATCATCAGCCCGATCTGATTTTTGTGGACATCATGATGCCGCGCCTCGACGGTTACGAGACGTGTTCATTGATCAAGCACAACAAGATGTTTAAAGATACACCGGTCATCATGCTCTCGAGCAAGGACGGCCTGTTTGACCGGGCCAGGGGCCGCATCGTCGGTTCGGAACAGTACCTGACGAAACCGTTCACCAAGGACGAGTTGCTGGGTGCGATTTCGAATCAAATTAATTAGCCAGGATCCGCAGCCGCAATGAGCGCGCCGCAAAGGAAACACTGATAGCAGTCATTCTCATCATCGATGATTCGCCGACCGAGCTGCATTTATTTCAGAACATGCTTGAGAAAAACGGTTTCGGCACCTTGGTCGCCGACAATGGCGATGAAGGACTGCGCCAGGCCAGGTCATCCCACCCCGACTGCATCCTGATGGATGTTGTCATGCCGGGCATGAACGGATTCCAGGCGACTCGGAAATTGTCGAAGGATCCCGTCACGGCAGATATACCAGTGATTATCATTACAAATAAGAACCAGGAGACAGACAAGATCTGGGGCCTGCGTCAGG
>JADFKA010000055.1 GCA_022565135.1 Pseudomonadota bacterium | reverse complement strand
CAGCGCACCGCAGTTCCTCTACCACCTGAGCGCGCCGCAGGCGTTTGACGATTTCGGGCTGGCGACGCGACTCTCCTACTTCCTATGGAAAAGCATGCCCGACACCGAACTCTTCGACGCGGCACGCGAAGGCCGCCTATCCGACCCGACGGTACTCGCACAGCAAGTCGATCGGATGCTGGGCGACCCGAGGAGCGAGCGGTTCGTCAGAGACTTCGTGGGGCAGGCGTTTCGGCTCTACGAGCTCAGGGCGACGACGCCCGACCCGGGGCTCTATCCCGAGTACGACAGCCGGCTGGGGCAGGCGATGGCTCGCGAGACCGAGCTCTTCCTGACGGAGCTGGTCAACGAAGACCTCGGCATCGGCAACCTGATCGATCTGGCACGAACCAACCCGCAGGTTCGCGTCATACTCGCGCGAATCGAAAACAAGATCGCGGGTTTTACCGTTGTCGTGCGGCACGGTCCGGTGGCCTTTTACTTGCATGGCGGCATGCGGCTGGAGTTCAAACGCTATCAACCGTCGGCGTTGTTGCTGCACGAGGCGATTCAGTGGGCGCAGGGCCTGGGATGCCAGTCTTTCAATCTGATGTCCTCGCCGGCAGAGCAGCAATCACTCATTTGGTACAAAGAAAAATGGGGTGCCGAAACGCGTGAACATCGTACCTACACGCTGGTCTTGCGACCGTCTTACCGTTTGTTTCGAATCGCAGAATATTTCTATCGACGGCTTCGCCAGGCCTCATGATTTGCGGCGCAGGGCGATCGCACAGGGGGCCGCTACGAGCAATGACGTCAGCACGCGAACCAGGCGCACCCAGACGAGTACGGCGAATAGTTGCACGGTAGTCGCACTAAATGACGCGCCAACGTACAGCCCGACGAGTTCCTGAAATCCGGCCGCCCCGGGGGTCAGTGTGATCAGGCCGCTGACGATCTGTGACGCGCTGAGCAACATTGCCTCGGTCGTGGCTATTTCCGGGGCGTAATCTCTGAGAGCCACGGTCCAGACCGCCGATGCGACGACGAAGTTCGCAATGACAAGCAGGAGCGATACATAAACCAGGCGCGTGTCCTTGACGAGATCGAGATATCCGGAACGAAAAGATCCCCATAACGATTGTTCTTCGTCGTTATCAGCTTGCGATTCATCGCCACGCAGTAGTAATCCGGCGCCGGCGGTTCCTGCAAGCACGGGTAAAACAATAAACAAGTCCAGCCGGAAATATCCGAGATCAAGATAAATCAGCACGAGCAAGACCATCGCGAACGACGACATCAGCAGGACCGTAATGATAAAGGATACGACCGTCGCACTCGCGAAGTAGCCCAGCGGAAAGGCATGTACCCTTTGCATATAGTAGGCACGAAAGGCTGCTCCGGCGTTCATCGGCAGAACATAATTGCTGGCCGTAACAACCGCGGATAGCATAAATGACTCGGTTATCGATAACGACGCACCAAGACGCCGGGCTGTGAACGCATTGTATAACGACCGGAAAAAGACACTGACGATATATCCGGCCGCGACTACAAAAACTGCGGTCGCCGATGGCATGTTCAAAGCCTGAAAATCAGCTCTTTGGCTCAATACGTAGATGACGCCCGCCCCGATGAAGGCCAGCGTCAGCAAGGTCTTGAGGATCGCAACGATCGACCGTTTTTGATTCGAGCTAATTAACACTGGACCGTTTGGAGGTGTGCCTGTCAGTCATTAGCTGCGCACTCTGCCACGTAGTCGTCGATTCGGCTAAGGTATTGATGACGATCCGAATTGAGAGCGTCCGACTGTTGCGAGAAATGATCGGCAGTGTGCGCGGGATAGCCAACGGACGGACTCAGGTCGAAGTGGCGCGGAATGTCGGCACCGGCGCGGAGCTGCAAATCATTGCCGGCCCAGCGAGCCACATTGGCGATGAAGTCGACGGGCGATCGGCAAATATCCGAATAGTCGACGATCAGGCATCGATCCTCGTCAACCAGCGACAGTGAGCGTTCGAGGACCTGCTGGCTGCGAATGCACTGAAACGCGGTCTGTTCCACAATCCCGTCGTGGGCAACATGTTCGACGAAGGGCGGCCGGATCGACCACCACGTTGTTGCCGAAAGCGTGCGACGTTTCTTGAACACCGATGCTGTAATAGCATCGATATCGCGGGTTATTACAATCACGCGCGATTTTGTCAACGTTTCCAATAGCGCCGGTAATGCTAACGTCAGGTAAATATTTTTAAACACGAACGGACGCTTCGCGATCGACGACATGGATGCGATGGTTGCTGTAGTGTCTGCGGCCACGGCTGCAGTCATGAAACTGTTCGGAAAGTAATGTCCGAGCGCCGAATGTTCGGCGAACCACTGCATCCATAAGACGGCATTCTCGGTAGGGGCAAAAATACCGGGTATGCGTCCGTAATCCGACACATAACGAGCCCTGCGTCGTCGCGTAAAACGCGTGATTATACGAGTAGTCAGATTCGGAATGCCGTACGTATAGCTGTACGCGCGCGTCAAATACGCTACATCAAACGCCTGCACGATGAGTTCATAAGCCAGTGTCGTACCGGACCTCGGTAGACCGACAACGACGATAGGTGAGGGCGAAGTCGCATGATGCGCGGCAGCAATAGTGTCAAGATAGCTTGCGGCGCGGTTGACGACATGCAGGCTTTTGCGAGCAAGAGCAGGCAAAAAACCGGCCCAGCTTGGTGTCGAATTGCCTGTCAAATGTCACTCCGAACGGCTCGTGGCATGCGGAGTTTACAGGATCTGTTAATCGCCGGGCTTGGTCAAAAGAAAGACAAAGCCCGGGCTCAGGAATCCAAGCGCCTGCAGAACGGCCAGCGGCACCGGGCGGAAGATGCGCCAGACGTTACCGGGCTGAGACGTGCCGGCACGATGTTTCACGAGGTGCGGTACCGCGTCGACAATCGTAAACGCACGAAGCCAGTGTCTTAGACGCCAGTAAGTCGTCGAATAAGCATCCAGTATTTTATCGGGCGCAAATGTCTCAATGATGGCCAGGGCAAGCCGCCTGGGTATCCAGTGGATGAATGGCCAGTGCACATGTGGCTCAATAGGGTAAAGCAGGTTGGGTCCCGCAAAATAGCAGATGCCGCCGGGCCTGAGGATTCGATACACTTGGGCGATCAGCGACTCTGGGCTGGGTACGTGCTCGTAGACCTGGTTGCATATGACGACGTCAACCGAGTCGTCGGCGAGGCCAAGGGACTCGATGGACTCTTCGCGAAAACTGAGGTTTGATTGTTGCGCCATGAATTCCTGCCATCGCGGCCACGGTTCCAGGTCGACACCGCAAACCGACTTGAAACTTTGGGCCAGGTGATAGCTGATGCCGCCGCTGCCGCAGCCAATATCCACGCAAGACAGGGTCTCAAGGTCCAGTTCGGTCAGCAGTTCCAGGCACTGCAGTATATTGCTGGCTTTCTGATCACGATCCGTCGAACCCCACCGCGGATCCGATGCAGACGTGCCGGCATCCATGTCGCTGTTCACTTCGCTAAGATTGCTGACACCGTATCTGTGATGCGGTGAACATCAGCATCATCCAGACTCGGGCCAAGCGGCAGGCTGACCGTGTTATTGCCAAACGCCGTGGACACTGGAAAATCCTCTGGACGCCAATTAAACCTTTCCTGGTAATACGGTTGTTGCGCAAGACTTCGATAGTGAACGCCGACGCCGATTCCCGCATCGCTCATACGGTCGATGAAACTGTCTCGTGATATGCCGCAATCGCGTTCATCAATCGACAATGTATACAGGTGATACGCGTGACGCATATGGTCTTCGGGCTCCGCGGGGCAGCCCGCCGGCAAATCAGCGAATACCTGTTGATACCGTTGCCAGATTTCTCGGCGTCGAAGCCAGTTTTGTTCCATGCGTCGCAGTTGATGAATGCCCAGCGCCGCCTGCAAATCCATCATGTTGTATTTGAAGCCGGCCGCGACGACTTCGTAGTGTTTGTAACCGTCATCGCTAAAACGGCTCCAGGCGTCCTTGCTCATGCCATGCAGTGCCAGGACCTTGATTCGATCGATCATCTCCGGGGAGCGGGCCAACACCATGCCGCCTTCACCCGTAACGACATTTTTGGTTACGTAGAAACTGAAGCAACCAAAATCGCCGAGTGTGCCGGCATGCTGACCGCGCCACTGCGTCTCAATCGCGTGTGCACAGTCCTCGATGACGAGTAGGTTGTTCGTTGCCGCGACTGCCATGATCCGGTCCATCTCGCAGGGAAGACCGGCAAAATGGACGGGCACGATCGCCCGGGTCCTCGGCGTGATTCGTTGCTCCAGCTGGGTCGTATCGATATTGAGCGTCAGCGGATCGATATCCACGAGCACAGGCGTGGCGCCGGCGTGGATAATGGCGTTCGCGGTCGCGCAAAACGTCATCGCCGTAGTTAGGACTTCATCACCGGGTTTGAGGCCAGCAGCGATCATGCTGACGTGAAGTGCAGCAGTGCAGGAATTCACGGCAGCAACCTGGTCCTGGCCAACTGCTTTTACGGCAGCGAAGTCTTGCTCGAACTGCGCGACTCTCGGTCCCGTACCGATCCAACCTGAGTGGAGTGTCGCAACTATTTCGTCGATTTCCTCGTTGTGAATATCCGGCGCCCCGAAAACGATGAATGGCGTGTCTTTGTCAGAGACCATGCGCTCCCCCAACGGGTAGTGGAGCCGCTGTCACTCGGGCAACAGGCTCAGCAGGTAGTCACCATAGCCGCTTTTGGCCAGAGGTTTTGCGATGACTTCCAATTGTTCTGCCGAGATGAACCCCATGCGGTAGGCGACCTCTTCCGGACAGCAAATCTTGAATCCCTGGCGTTCTTCGAGTGTTTCGACAAAATTCGCAGCCGCCAACAGGGACGACTGGGTGCCCGTATCCAGCCACGCAGTACCACGGCCCAGCGCCTCGACATACAGTTCGCCGCGATCGAGGTACATCTGATTGAGATCGGTGATTTCGAGTTCGTTGCGACTTGACGGTTTGAGCGTCTTCGCGAACTCGCATGCCCGTGAATCGTAAAAATACAATCCGGTGACCGCGAAACGCGATTTTGGCCGCGCCGGTTTTTCCTCGAGACTTAGGGCACGTTCGTCGTCGTCCAGTTCGACGACGCCGTAGCGTCGCGGATCCTTCACGGCGTAAGCAAATATCGTTGCGCCAGACTCGCGCGTCGCAGCTCGCTCGAGCTTAACCTGCAGGTCCGTGCCGTAGAAAATGTTGTCGCCGAGGATCATTGCGCAAGGCGTGCCGTCGATGAATTTCTCGCCGAGAATGAACGCCTGGGCCAAACCATCCGGTGATGATTGCACCGTGTAGGAGAGCGACAGGCCGAGTTTCGTTCCATCGCCGAGCAGGTCTTCGAATCGGGGTGTGTCCTGAGGCGTCGATATGATCAGGATTTCACGAATGCCGGCCAACATCAGAATCGACAGCGGGTAGTAGACCATCGGCTTGTCGTAAACCGGCAGCAGTTGTTTGGAAATCACCTGCGTCATCGGGTACAGACGCATTCCTGAACCGCCGGCCAGTATGATCCCTTTCATTCGGCTCCTGCTCTTTGCGTGTAATTGATATCAAGCCATTGCCGATACTGGCCACTGCTTACATCGTCGAGCCAGGCTTGATTATCGAGGTACCATTTAACCGTCTTACGAATGCCGCTGGCAAATGTTTCTGTGGGTCGCCAGCCGAGTTCCTGCTCGATCTTATCGGTCGCCAGCGCATAGCGCCGATCGTGTGCCGGCCTGTCCTTGACAAATTCGATCAGGCGCCGGTGCGGTTCGCCGCTATCATCGGGCGCCAATTCGTCAAGTTGCGTGCAAAGTTCGTCAATGACCTCGAGATTGGTCATCTCGCAATTGCCGGCAATATTGTAGACGGCGCCGGGCTTTCCATTGCTCAGCACGCTGCGAAGCGCGGTGCAGTGGTCCGTGACATACAGCCAGTCGCGAATGTTCTTACCGTCTCCGTATATCGGTAAAGACTTACCCTGAGTGCCATTCAAAGTCATCAATGGTATCAGCTTTTCCGGAAACTGATACGGACCGTAATTATTTGTACAGTGCGTCGTAATAACCGGCAGGCCATAGGTATGAAAGTAGGATCGAACGAGATGGTCGGCCGCGGCCTTCGATGCCGAGTAAGGGCTATTCGGTGCGTAACGGCTCTCTTCGGTACAGGGGGAATCATCGGGCCCCAGCGATCCAAATACTTCATCGGTCGATACATTTATCAATCGGAATTCATCGCGGTCCGTATCTGCAAGTGAGCGCCAATATTCCAGGGCTGCTTCAAGCAGTAAAAACGTACCAACAACATTGGTTTGAACGAATTCCTCGGGTCCATGTATCGAGCGGTCGACATGAGTTTCCGCCGCAAAATGCACAATCGCGCCAGGCCGGTGGTCTGTTAGAAGCGATGCTACTAATGCCTGATCTTCGATGTTGCCGTGGACAAATTCGTGCTTAGGGTTATCCGCGATTGACTGGAGATTTTGTAAATTGCCAGCGTACGTGAGCTTGTCGAGGTTGACGATCGGTTCGTCGCTGACCTTGAGCCAGTCGAGCACGAAGTTTGTGCCAATGAAGCCGGCGCCGCCAGTGACTAGTATCGTCAAAATGCTGTGTCGCGGTTAAAGTGGTCTTCGAGGACCTGTGCGACGCAGGTCGTCAACCGCTTACCCGTCGCAATGTGCAGGAACTCATTAGGTCCATGTGCATTGGACCTGGGTCCGAGCAGGCCCGTGACCAGAAATTGCGCGTCCGGGAACTTCTCGCCGAGCATACCCATGAACGGAATCGTGCCGCCGGTTCCCATGTACATCGACGCCTTGCCAAAAAATGCCTCCGACGCCTTGTTCATCGACATTTCGAGCCAGTCGGCAACGGGTGGCGCATTCCAGCCAGCCATCGTCGACTCGACTTCGAATTCGACCTGGCTCAGCGGTGGGGTATCGGCCTCCAGTGCATCCTTGACGGCCGCTGCTGCCACGTCGCCGTCGCATGTCGGTGGCAGGCGGAACGATAACTTCAGAGTTGTATGTGGCAACTGTACGTTGCCCGCATTAACCAATGCCGGTAGTCCGTCGGCGCCGGTAATACTCAATGTTGGGCGCCAGGTATTGTTTAACAGCAGTTCGTAGGGAGTCTCGCTCGGCGACGGGCTGGCAACGGCCCACGGATACTTGAGAAACACCAATTCACCGAGCGTCTCCGCGGCTTGTTGTGCCTGTTCGGTACGCTGTCTTGGAATCTCAACGTACAATTCTGCGGGCTTCAACTGACCGGTCGCTTCGTCCTCGATGCGACTGAGCAAATTCCGCAGAACGCGGAAACTTGACGGCACGATGCCACTCGCGCTGCCGGAGTGCACGCCTTCGGTCAGTACGCCGACACGCAGATTGCCCGTCAGGTTACCGCGCAGCGATGTCGTGCACCACAGTTGATCATAGTTGCCGCATTCGGCATCGAGGCAGACCACGAGGCTTGGCGAACCGATGCGATCCCCGAGCAAGTCGATGTAAAAAGGTAAATCAAAACTGCCGCTCTCCTCACAACCTTCGATCAGCACAACACAATGAGCATGCTTGATGCCCTGTTCCTGCAGCGTCCGTATCGCGGTCAACGAACCGAAGGTCGCGTAACCATCGTCAGCACCGCCACGGCCGTACAATTTGCCATCCTTGATAACGGGCACCCACGGGTCGAGGCCGTCCGCCCAGCCGCTGAATTCCGGTTGTTTGTCATAGTGTCCGTAGAGCAGTACAACGTCGTCGGAATCGCCTGGAATGTCGATAAACAAAATGGGAGTGCGGCCCGCGATTCTAACGACCTCGATCTGCATGCCTTCGATTGCCTGTGATCGGCACCAAGCCTCTAGCATCTGTACGGCCTGCTCCATATGGCCGTGCTGCTCCCAGTCCGGATCAAACAACGGCGACTTATTCGGTATCTTTATGTAGTCGCAAAGTTGAGGAATGATCGACGTATCCCACATGTCGTTGACGAAACTTGTTGCTTTTTTTGTGTCCATAGTGTGGTCCGCTGCGTTATTCGGCCTGCTCGGCCGCCATGGACCGGATCAACGTTCGCGTCATCCGTTCCGTCGTAATAAAACCCCAGTTCCAATCGTCGTGATAGAGGGCGAGCGGGTTTGCCGCAACGATGTCTTCTTCTGACATTCCTTGATCGACTAACGCTGCGACGCGCGCTTGCGAATCGGCAAGCATATCGACGGCCGCCTGCAGGTCGGCTTTGCTCGCAAGTGCGGCGTTGGAACCGACATGATCGCCATGCACATACGTGTTAATGACAAAGTCGACGGGTCTGCCGGCGAGTGCTGCCGCGGTCTCGATGAGGTTAGGACCGATTGCCTCGATGCCGTCGTCAATGAGAAAGATGCGATCGTCGCCGACGAGCAAGGTCATATTGCCGCCCGCGAAGTCACCTTCTCCTTCGAGCATGAACATACCTGGGATTACGTCGGTCGACTTCAGCGTTACAGGGAAATTCTGCGCGAAAGCCGTGCTGGCGCAAGCGAGCATTGCGATGCTTAAAGTGACATTTCTCAAGAATTTTCTCCTGCTGCTGTTTGGGTTACGAATGGCTGGGAAAGGAGAACTGGGCCTTTTCACGTACTCCACCCGACGGCCAGCGCTGCGTGATGGTCTTGCGACGCGTGTAAAAACGCACGCTGTCGGGACCATAGGCGTACAAGTCGCCAAACAGCGAGCGCTTCCAGCCGCCAAAACTGTGTAGCGCAACCGGCACGGGCAACGGCACGTTGATGCCAACCATGCCGACCTGGATGTTGTCTGCAAAATAACGCGCAGCTTCTCCATCGCGAGTGAATATGCAAGTGCCATTGCCGTACTCGTGATCATTGATCAATTGCATCGCACGTTCTTGTGACTCTACACGCACAACGCACAGCACCGGTCCAAAAATTTCTTCCTGGTAGATGCGCATGTCTGGCGTAACACGATCGAACAGGCAG
>JADFKA010000054.1 GCA_022565135.1 Pseudomonadota bacterium | reverse complement strand
CGTGCTACTGACCGGCGCCGCCGCATTGTTCTTTAATGAGGTTCAGGGTGGTGGCGCCTATGTAATGCGCAATCTCCTGCCGCCCGTGATCGCCTTGCTGCTCGCGTCGTTTACATTGTGGCGTGGGCAGGGGAACTGGACAGGATCGGGCTGGCGGCTCGTGCTTGGCACGATCGGCTTCTCGATCCCAGCACTGGGCCTGTCGATTTATCTGCACTATGCGTACTCGGTGAATTTCAATGACATGTTCGGCGATACGGCGACTCCGGGCCAGCTATTTCGCTACCTGCCTATTTACACCACGGTTGCCGGCGGTATCGGCTTCGCCATCGGCTGGATCGTCGGCAGGAACCTGTGATGCCAGAACGCATGAGGTTTGCTAGTCTGTGTTCATAACGTGTAAGGGGCGGTTTTAAATGTTGCGGCGACGGCCAATGGCTAGACTACGGTGTCGAAGTCTGCTTGCGTTGTATTTCTTGCTGCTTTGGCAAGGCGCAACTTTGGCGGGTGAATTTCCGGTCGCCGACAAGGTGCTAATCGAAAAGGCGGAGCGCAAATTACATTTGATCAAGGATGGCGTAGCTTTTCGCACCTTCGACATCGCACTTGGTATCAGACCGATGGGCGACAAGGAGCGAGAGGGCGACTTCAAGACACCTGAAGGGAAGTACATTTTAGACACACGTAATCCAGACAGTGAGTTCTTTCTTTCGATTCACGTGTCGTATCCGAATATGCTCGATATCCGGTCCGCCAGGGCCAAGGGCGTCAATCCTGGCGGCGCCATCATGATTCATGGCCAGCCAAATTCTCCAAGTCGATCTGAAGCGTACTACCACACCCAGGATTGGACTAATGGCTGCATTGCAGTGTCGAATTCCGACATGATTGATATCTGGCTGATGACTGCTAACAACACTCCGATCGAGATTCAGCCCTGAACACCGGCAATACAGAATTCATGGATGCCGAAGTTTGGCCTGAAGGAAGCCTCGAAGTCCTTTCGCAGCGCGAAGTCGATCAACTTCGGTCAAGTGGCGAGGGCGGCCTGTATACCTTGTTACGCCGCTGTATGCTGGCCGTCCTGAACTCGGGCAGTCAATCGGACGATGCCCGTGCCCTGCTCGAGCGCTACAAGAATTTCAGCGTAGGCTTCATTCAACATGACCGGGGATTAAAGATATCGCTGCATGCAGCGCCCGGTGACGCATTTGTTGACGGTACGATGATTCGCGGCATTCGAGAATTATTGTTTGCTGTCCTGCGCGATATCGTTTACACGCGCAACGAAGTTGAAAATAGCAGTCGTTTCGACCTTGGATCGAACAGTGGTATCACGGATGCCGTGTTCCATATAGTCCGCAATGCGGGCCTCCTGAAGTTGCCGGCAAGCGTGGATCTGGTTGTGTGCTGGGGTGGCCACGTGATCAACCGGGCGGAGTACGATTACACCAAGCAAGTCGGCTACGAACTGGGCTTGCGTGGTCTGAATGTCTGTACGGGTTGCGGGCCGGGAGCCATGAAAGGACCGATGAAAGGCGCGACGATCAGTCACGCCAAGCAGCGCATTCGTAATGCACGTTACATTGGGATCACTGAGCCTGGCATCATTGCTGCAGAGTCACCTAATCCAATTGTCAATTCACTCGTTATCATGCCGGACATCGAAAAACGCCTTGAGGCATTTGTCCGTGTCGGTCATGGCGTCGTGATTTTTCCAGGTGGTGTTGGGACCACCGAAGAGATTCTTTATTTGCTAGGGATCCTGTTGCATCCCGAGAACAAGAGTCAGCCAATGCCGATGATTATGACAGGGCCAGCAACAGCCGAGCCGTACTTTAGGCAGATAGATCAATTCATTGGTGCAACGCTTGGCGATGCAGCGCAAAAACGTTATTCAATCATCATCGACGATCCACGCGAAGTTGCGAGAAAAATTCGAACTACATTCGAAGACGTGCAAGAATTTCGGAGGCAGCATGGCGATGCTTATTACTTCAATTGGCGCCTGGTGATTCCACCTGACTTTCAGAAACCTTTCAGTGCGACGCACGAGGCCATGAGCAAACTTGATATTCGCGAAGAGCTGCCGAAGCATGAACTTGCGGCGAACCTGCGGCGCGTGTTCTGCGGAATCGTCTCCGGCAATATTCGCGAGGATACTGCAGCGCAGATAGAACGGTACGGCCCATTCGATATCAATGGTTCGGCAAACATCATGACCTTACTTGATGGTTTGCTCGCCGCGTTCGTTGCACAAAAGCGTATGAAAATTGCAGGAAACAACTATCGACCCTGCTATCGAGTGTCGTGATCTGTTGATCTCGCGTGTTCGGCTGGCTGCGGTCTGCATTTATTGTCAAATCGAAGCCGACATGCGCGGCAACAGCCTGCTTATTAAGTAAAAACTACGCATAAACGATTGAAAAACATAATGAAAATACCATGCCGCATTGTGATGCAGTTCCTTTGAATTTACCTGTCGGACACTTAATATTTATTCAAAGAACTGATTGGGCAGAGTCGATGCCGGATAGCAAAAACCTAAGATGGGCCGATGACTATGGTACGGATGTAGATTCGACGGCCGGCGAAACGGACAAGCCAGTGACGGCTGCTGCGACCGCCGCGAATGATGCGGATGGTTGGCAACAATATCGGCATTGGATATCAAAGGCGCCGGCTCCACGTGGTCGTCGGGTCGGCATCGATCCCGCACTGTACACATGGAAGGGATATCGCAACTGGACCGAACAGGTGAAACGAAACTGGACGCCAGAGTCCGGCGACGAATCCGAATAAGTCTCCTTAAGCTTCAATATTATGTTTCGCAACGCCGACGTTATGTCGGCGTTCTTGCTTATTGGGTGCGGCGCAGCGGCACTCGTGACCAACATTGCTGATTCGAATTCGCAACACGACTGTTCTATACCGGTACTGTGTCTGATTTTTTGCGATTAAATGAGTGATTTGAATGTTTCTAAATCAAGCTGTGATCTGCCTCACGGAGGTGAAGCGATGAGCTATCTATAGTTGCCGTTACTAAGTTTACATTAGCGATTTAAACAGTATGTCAAACAAATGCACGGAAGCAGAATCGCCGACAGTTTCCCTGAAAAATGAATTCGCACGGCAGCGCTGGGAATTGTTTCATCGTGCAATCGCGCACGCGAAGCAGTCGACCGATGCAGCACTCGTTGAAACGGATACCAATTCTAACGATACGAAGAGCGCTGCACCCTTGCTGTCCATCGTTCAATAGCGTCATGGAACGCATAATGCAGGTGCTCGACGAATTGGATGATCTCATCGGCGTAATTGGCCTTATGGCGGAAAGGATTCGCAATACCGTTATCGCGCTGGCAGCTGTTGGTATTGCTCTGGCCATCGAATTTGGCGGCATTCTGCTTGCATTTCGTCATCCGCCGTTGGCGCTGGCTACTGCGATGTTGTTGTTCGTCATGCTCCTGTATCGTTCGGTTACGACGATCGGACATGCTTTCAACCAGCCACCTGCAAGCGGTTATCCAGCCCGGCCTTGAAGCAATCAACGGTCCATCCGCGGCTTGGGGCCCGTCGGTCTCGGCAGTGAATAGCGGACCATCTCCGGATAGTAAGTTGAATAGGCCTTGAATTAGCCTGACAAGGCCCTATCGTGTTTGTCTGTAGAACGACCGACTATTTCGGTTGGCAAGGGCACATCGACGTCAGGAGAGCGCAGGCGTGAGCAATACCAAGGGCCGGGAAACTTTAGGCTTCCAGACGGAAGTTCGTCAGCTGTTGAAACTGATGATCCACTCACTTTACACCAATAAGGAGATCTTCCTTCGAGAACTGATTTCCAATGCCTCGGATGCTGCGGACAGGCTGCGGTTTGAGGCGCTCGCAGAGCCGAGCTTGCTCAGTGAAGATGCCGACCTCGCAATACGTGTGGAATATGACAAGGACGCGAGAACGCTGACTGTCGTTGATAATGGTATCGGCATGTCGCGGGATGAGTTGATCGAGAATCTTGGCACGATCGCGAGATCTGGGACAGCGGATTTCCTTAAGCAAATGACTGGTGATCAGCAGAAAGATGCGCAGCTAATAGGTCAATTCGGTGTGGGTTTTTATTCGTCATTTATTGTTGCAGACAAGGTTACCGTCGAAACTCGAAGGGCAGGTCTCAGCGACGATAAAGGCGTTCGCTGGGAGTCAGACGGTCAGGGAGAATTTTCGGTTGAAACTTTCGTGCGCAGCGAACGCGGTACTGCGGTAACGTTGCATCTCAAAGACGACGAGCTGGAATTTTGTGAACCACTTCGAATTGAAAACCTGATTCGCAGATATTCAGACCATATTGCTTTTCCCATCGCGCTTGCGGATAGCAGCAAAGATGACGAAGAGCCAGATATCGTCAATGCGGCGACGGCACTATGGACTCGTCCGCGGTCCGAATTGTCGGACAACGAGTACCAGGAGTTCTACAAGCACCTGTCGCACGACTTTGCGGATCCGCTGATGTGGAGCCACAATCGCGTAGAGGGCAAACGCGAGTATACGAGTCTCCTTTTCATTCCATCGAATGCGCCGTTCGACCTGTGGAATCGAGAAGCGCCTCGTGGCCTCAAGCTGTATGTGCAGCGTGTCTATGTCATGGACGATGCCGAGCAATTTCTGCCGCTATATCTTCGTTTTGTCAAGGGCGTTATTGACTCTGCTGACCTGCCGCTTAACATCTCACGTGAGTTGTTGCAGCAACATCCCGAACTGACATCGATGCGCAACGCGCTTACGCGACGTGTTCTCGATATGCTATCGAAAATGGCGACGGGCTCGCCTGATGATTATCAGAAGTTCTGGAGTGCGTTCGGTCAGGTTCTCAAGGAAGGGCTTGTCGAAGACCATAAAAACAAAAAGAAACTGGCCAAGTTGTTGCGATTTGCGACAACACGCGGCGGCAATGACACGCAAGATCAATCTCTGGATGATTACATCGGGCGTACCGCAAAGGATCAAGACAAGATCTATTACATTCTGGCCGACAATTACGCAACGGCAGTTGCCAGCCCGCATCTTGAAAGCCTTGAGAAGAAAGGCATCGAGGTGCTGCTATTGACTGATCGCATCGATCCCTGGGCCGTGGACAATTTGGCAGAATACGAAGGCAAATCGCTCCAGGACGTCGCCCGCGTAGATCTCGAATTGCCCGAGGGTGAAGGCAAAATTACGCAAGATGCGATCAACGACGAGCACAAGCCATTACTGAAGAAGATCAAGAAGGTGCTCAAGGAGCGCATCGAGGCTGTCAACGTCAGTCGACGACTGGTGGACTCACCTGCCTGTGTTGTCGCCGGTGCCGACGAATTGAATCCGCAACTACGCCGTATGCTCGAAGCCAGCGGTCAGGCGATGCCGGAATCGAAGCCAATACTTGAGGTCAACATCAAGCATCCGCTTGTCACCAGGTTGTCGGCCGAATCCGACGACGCGCGGTTTACGGCGTTGTCAAATATCGTACTCGATCATGCCCTGTTGGCTGAAGGCTCACAGCTCCAAAACCCGGCCGACTACGTCAAACGAATGAATAAGCTGATACTCGAACTTGATTCGGACGCGAGCTCAGGCTAAAACGACTGCTCATGCAGAAATTGCACGGCGGGAGCAACAGACCATGAATAATACGAAACTTGCAGACGACACGCTGCAATCGAAATTGACCGACGAACAATATGAGGTCACACAGAACAAAGGCACCGAAACAGCGTTTTCAGGCAAGTATGTCGACCACAAGAAAGATGGCACGTATCGGTGCGTATGTTGTGGCGCCGAGTTATTTTCATCGACAACCAAGTATGATTCCGGGTCCGGCTGGCCGAGCTTTTGGTTACCGCTGGCTGGAAATGCCGTGCGCACTGTTGCAGACCATAGTCGTGGCATGGTTCGCGAGGAAGTCGTATGCAGTCAGTGCGACGCCCATCTTGGTCATGTCTTCGAGGATGGTCCGCAACCCTCGGGGTTACGCTATTGTATAAATTCGGCCTCGCTGAGTTTCAAGGAACCAGAATAGCTCCTCCCATCTCATCCACCGATGTCCCCTTCGAACAAAGGCAATACGCTATGGATATTCGCTACACAGTTGCCACGCTGGTCCTGGCTTTATGCGCAATCGCATGCACTCAACAGGTCGATCAAGACCCAACAACAACCCAATCAACAACAATGGAGGCAGCCGCGGTGACCGCAACTGAGGCAAATGAGATTCAAAGCATTGAAATTGCACCCGGATTGAGTGCGCGCATCCTCAGAGCTGGCGATGGTCCGCTCGCGCAGTCAGGCGATAACGTCGATGTGCATTACACCGGCTGGCTCTATGATGCAGAGGCGGCAGACAATCGCGGCGAAAAATTCGACAGTTCGGTTGACAGAGGGGAAAGATTTCAGTTTCAACTCGGTGCTGGCAGAGTTATCAAAGGCTGGGACCAGGGCGTCAAAGGCATGGCGATCGGTGAGGTGCGCGAGCTGACGATTGCACCCGAGATGGCGTATGGAGACCGCGGTGCGGGCGGCCTCATTCCGCCAGGTGCGACTCTTATTTTTAAAGTCGAATTGTTCGGCGCAGAGAGTCTTGGAGATACCGCGTCAAAGTGACGCCGGACGCAACTCGAACGCGATGCGTCGATTCAAGCTACGGCCGTGGGAGGTGGCGTTATCAGCAATTGGTGTTGACGATCCATGGCCTTCGACCAGCAGGCGGTCTACGGCCACGCCACCGCGTGTGAGAAAGTCGGCGACCGACTGCGCGCGCGCCTGACTCAATCGCTGATTCGTCAATTCATCACCGGAAGCATCGCTATGCCCGGTGATGGCGATAGTCATATCGCGGCAGTCGTACGCAAAATCGATGATTTTATCGAGGACAGAATACGACGACGTGCGAATTTCGGCACTCGATTGTCGGAATGCCACTGGATCTTCGGCAAGGCTTGCGAAGGTTCGGTGGCAAAGCGCAGCTAGCGTTGCTGTAGATTGAATGACTGTGATGTCCATATTGATGGCGGAACCAGTGGGCATGGCGGTACGTAGAAATTCAATTCGTGCGCGCAGTGTTGCCACATCAAAAGTGACGCCACGCAATTCGACGCGTTGATCCTGCATTGTGGCGCGAACCGACTGCGTCGATGCAAGGGCATAAAGAAGTCTCATGGTCGCTGGAGCCCAATCGTTGGACAAGACGATGCCGGGTACGAATTCTATCTGAGCTTCATACTCGACGAGCTGGTCTGCGATGATGCTTAAAAGGCCGGATTCGTGATCGCCGGATGCGGTGGTAACCGAAAGCACGAGTCGACCGCGACTTAACTCGGCCACGAAGGTCGGCGTATCAAACACGGAGTATGGACCACTTGATGGATGCGAAACCGATGCCCCTCGATCGACGGTTGCGGACACAAGGACGCCGCAAGCAAGCAATATCGGGGCGGCAGAAGCCCGAAGATTGCGCCGATTCTTAACGCCGAATAGTGCCGCCCGTGGGTTATGCAACAAGCTGCTAGCCCGGATTATTCATGAATTGCCGCGATGATTGCGCGGAGCATTGTTCGCACACGGGATTTTCCGACCGAGCGGAATACCCGTGTGTATTCCCGAGGAAGGAAAAGCTCGTGTGCGAACAAGGATCAAGCAAGGGCGCGAGCATATTCATGAATAGTCCGGGCTAGGTCTAGTCGGCCAATTTCTGGTCATGCAGGTCCCGTGCCTGACCAATCCAGTCTTCGCGGTAAATTCGACTGCGGAACCCCTTGAGTTTTTTCGCGATGCGATCAATGTCGTACTCGTTCATCTCGGCGATCTGGCTGAATCTGCGAATACCCATTTCGATCAAAGTTTTCTCAATTGCTGGTCCGATACCCTTGATCTGTTTTAGATCATCGTCGAGCTCGTCACTTGAATCCTCGACGGAGTCATCATCATTACGTACCACGGGCTCTATCGCATCAACCGGGTCATTCGATGCATCGAGCCCATCTGTCAGGGCGTTGGGATCGACAGGTGCGATGTGCGTCGGTGCCGAATCAAGCATCTCTTCCAGTGCTGCGATGCGCTCGCGAGCTTCGCCAAGATCCTGCTCGAACTGCTTCGCTTCTTCGTTGCGCATACGGAAGCGTTCCAGTAGTGGTGGTACCCGTTCCTGCCAGCTCTCTAGTTCGCGGCTCAACTTGGCGATCCTCTCATCGCGCATTTTTATTGCTGTCGATGTGACATCATCATGTTCGTCACGATTTCGCATGTCGCTTTGCAACTGATCTCTTTGCGCGATAACAGTCTCGAGATTGCTGCGAACTTCCTTAACCTGTCGTTGTAATTTATCACGGTGCTCGAATGCATCCTTCAGTGCGTCCGACAATTCAGCCGCGCGCATTTTCGAGTCTTTGTTAGATGCTTGGAACTGGCTGTTCTGTTCCATCAGGCTCTTGTTTTGCGCCTGCAGCCGTCCGTGTTCATTGCGTTGTGCTTCCAGTTGCTCCTGCCATCCAGTATTGATCGCGGTCTTTTCGCTCGAACTGCGATTGCCGCGAACGATCCAACCGATAACCACGCCCAGGATCAGTGCAATGGCGACTACGGTAATGTGCATGACGGTGATCTCAGGCATATTTGTTTCCTTACGAGGCCAGTCGCAATCGATCAATTTCACCCAGCACGTCACGAATCTGCATAACAGCCCAGTCTATCTCGGCCTCGCTAATGATCAGAGGTGGTGCCAATCGCACAACAGTATCGTGCGTTTCCTTGCTCAACAGGCCTCGAGCCATAAGCGCTTCGCAAACGGATCGGGCAGTCGCGAGTGATGGGTCGATTTCGATGCCGACAAATAAACCGCGCCCGCGGATATCGCTGATTAGCGGGCTGTTGATATCGCGCAATGCCTTTATAAGATAGTCACCTCTTGCCGCGCTACGACCGACGAGGTCATCTTCGACAATAATATTGAGCGCCTCCAGGCCGACCGCAGCCGCGAGGGGATTGCCGCCGAATGTACTGCCATGATCACCGGGTGTAAATACCTGCATTACATCGCGTCGTGCAAGAAATAAGGA
>JADFKA010000053.1 GCA_022565135.1 Pseudomonadota bacterium | reverse complement strand
AGGTGAATAAATAGAATGACTAGGTCACGCATTGAGCCGCCATCGTAACAATCAGTACCGGTATGACAAGACTTGGAATTCACACGAAATTATGCGACAGAATTGGAATTCGCCACACACAGGTCTAGCCGTATCTTCACTGAACGGAACGATCGCATTGCCTAACGAAATAACGGTAGTCTTGAGACCGCAAAAAATAGCGCGTGCGGTGGTTGGACACCTTCTCGCAGCCAACGCTGTCGAGGAAGCAAAAACAGGTATTGTATCGGCCCCATTTCCCGACGCGCTTAGGCGATATTTTCTCAACGACGAAGAAGCGTTGCCAGACAACATCGATATCTACTGGTGGATCTATCCCTATCGCAGGCAAGTCGTAATCAAAGGGGCTGGCAAGATGACGATGAAAGGGGGCGGGACGATCTTCGGTCACATATTGAAGTTTCTACCACTGGGTTTCTGGGTGCTTTGGGAGAGGCCTGCGCATGTGTCGTTGCAAGTGCCTACGCTTGTTCCTGACAAGCGCATGGGCATTGACGAAGTGGCTCAAACTAGCATTGCATTGAATTCCCCGCCGCCGCTAGATTTTCCAGAGGCGCCGATGGACGATGAGGCGACACTGATGCATGCTGAGTCGACGAGTGTTGGCACGCCGAGAAAGCGTTGAAATGGGATCTGGACTACACACAGGGGTCTGAAGTCCAAATGGACAAAACCCCATTAAGGAAATCACCATGGAATCCATCCAACCGATACTACAAATTGACGACTACGCGGAAGCAGACGCTCGAAATTGTCGTTTTCCAAAGATCTATTTCGAGTGGCCGGCAAGCACTCGAAAGCTGCTGATAGGCGGCCGAAAATCTGATCGTGAGGCGGCTACAAGCGAGATCCAAACATGAAATTCGCTCTTGTAAATGGACAACGCCAAGAACCTCAGCCCAATCTTTCGGGCGAGTGTCCTGGCTGTGGAAATCCCATGGTTGCAAGGTGCGGAGAAGTCCGGGTTTGGCACTGGGCTCATCGGGGGCGTCGCCATTGCGATTCGTGGTGGGAGAACGAAACGGAATGGCACCGCAAGTGGAAGGGGCAGTTTCCCGTTGATTGGCAGGAGATTATCCAGCATGCCGAAGACGGTGAGCGACACATCGCAGACGTGAAGACCGATGATGGCTGGGTAATTGAGTTCCAGCACTCGTACATCAAGCCTGAAGAGCGTCGATCCCGCGAAGGCTTTTACTCAAAGTTGATTTGGGTGGTAGATGGAGTGAGACGAAAGACCGACAAAGCTAGATTTCAGAAAGCATTGGACGAATCTGTCGCACCGTTCCCCGAGTATGCGCTGCTGCGGAGAGGTCGGTCGCACGGGGGCGGACTGCTGCGGGATTGGGCAGGAAGCCGTGCGCATGTGTTCTTCGACTTTGGCGACAAGCAAGTGCTTTGGTGGCTTATACCCAATGCCAACGATATAGATGCGTACGTCACTCGCATTTCGTGTGCGGAATTCATCGAAAACCATCGGCGGACGGCGACACAGGGGGCTAACGATTTCGATTCGGTTGCGGAGGCATTCACTGGACTGGTAGCGGATTACGAGTCACATCGCCGAGCTCAGTCGGAAAAGGCTCCTCGTCAGGACTTCGAGCGAGACTTTGCCCGCATGAGCAGGAGGAACCTTCAGGGGCGTAATCGGCCTAGACGTTATCGGCGTTAGGAGACCGCATTTACGTTCTTTGTGTCGGCGCGCCTAACAAGTCGTTGCAGCGGCCGTAGTCAGCGAATTCCAGGGCCCATCGTGCAGACGTTCGGATTTCAGCAACAAGTAAGCGGGCGACTTCTTGCCACCTGGCCGCGACCATTAGCGGCATAATGGTCAATTTCAATAGTGCGAGTGGATGCATCAGTGACACCGACGACTAATGACTACGTGGACTTGGATCGCGAATTCATCGTCATCGATCCCAAGGTCGACGATTTGGACCAGCTTCGCGAATTGGCTAGCTACGGGGGAATCTATGCCGGCACGGTGGCGTGGGACAGTCTGTGGCAATCTCAGGCTGTAGTCATATTGGCGGAGGCCGGCGCAGGAAAAACCACAGAACTTGAGGCGCAAGCCGACAAACTGGTGAAAGCGGGCAAGTCGGCCTTTTTCATTACGATTGAAGAGTTGGCAGACGGCGATCTGGACAAGGCGCTGCAAGTTGGTGACGAGGCACGCTTTTATGACTGGCTAGAAAGCCAGGAATCCGGCTATTTTCTGCTCGACTCCGTTGATGAAACTCGATTGGTGAACAAGAGTTTCGAAAAGGCCATCAAAACCCTGGTTCGACGCGTGGGGACTGCCATCACACGTTGCAAGCTCGTCATCACCTGTCGCTTTTACGACTGGCGGTGGCACATCGATCAAAGCGCGATTATGGACAAGCTGCCAAAAGCACCGAGCCCGATACCCGATGAATACATGGCAGAGCCCACCGACGATGGGCTGTTGAAACCCATTTTCGCGAAGAACGAAGCCGATGATCCGTTCGCGACGAATGACGACAACGACAAGCCAGCGCCGGCGTATCGCCTGGTGACATTGGCGCCGCTGGGACAACGTCAATGGCGGCTGTTTGCGCAGGCGCGCAACGAAAGCGCCATTGAATCGTTTGTGCAGGCTATTCATGAATGCGATGCCGAGGATTCGGCCAGTCGGCCGCTCGATCTCGATCGTCTTATTAAGTACTGGCAGCGCTTTGACGAGCTGGGCACGCTGACAGAGCGGCTGCAATACGATGCGGAGCAACGTTTGGCTGAGGTGAATCCCAGATACCAAGCGAAACACGAATTATCGCTAGCGCGAGGGTACCAAGGCGCAGAAACACTTGCCGCGGCGCTGACGCTTTGTGCCTTTCGGAGTATTCGGCTGCCTGCGGCCTCGACCGATTCGCAAGTACGCGATGACAGTCTGGACTCGCGGACAGTGTTGGACGACTGGCCGGATCCGGAAATCGGCGCGCTGTTGCACCGCGCCATGTTTCATGGAACCAGCTACGGGTGTGCGGGATTTCATCATCGAAACATGCAGCCCTACTTCGCCGCGAAGTTTCTCTATCGTTTAAGTCAGCAGTCGATGAGCTATCGTCGACTGCGCGCACTATTGATCGCGGATATGAACGGTCGATCGATACTCCGCCCGTCAATGGCGAGCGTTGCCGCATGGCTGGCAGCGTGGGAACCGCGAGTGCATCAGTGGCTATTGGATACCTCACCAGAGACATTGATGGCTCATGGGGATCCGGAAAGCCTAAGCGATCAGCAATGTGGTGAGGTGTTGACGACGTTCTGTGACAAGTACGTGGGGCGCACCGACACGGGTTTGCGTCTTGCTCGTGAGCAGGCACTGCGTCTCGCGCGCCCCAGTCTTGGGCCCGTTATTCGTCGCTTGTGGCAACAACACGCTCAATACGATGATCAGCGATGGTTGTTGCTCAGGATGATTGAACACGGGCCCATTTCGGCAGCCGCGGACCTTGCTACCGACGCCGCCCTTAATGAGCAATACCCGATCATGACACGAGAGTACGCGTTGCAAGCGGTGGCCGCCGCCGCGTCAGACAGTGACAAACGACGGCTTATTGGTGTCTTGGTCGAGGACGCCGCCCGTTTGGATCCCCGCTGCGCGGGCGCCTTGATCCGCCTGTTCTATCCCGATTTTCTGCGCATCGAGGAATTACATCGCCTCGTGACATTGACGACGGAGGCCGTGAAGGGCGTGTGGCGTTACGATCTAAAGTCGGCGATTAAGGAGGTTGCTAAGTCATTGGACGCCAAGGCGGCGCAGAATTTTATCCACGAGTGGGCGCTGCTACTCCAAACCTCACCGCACGTGAAACCCATAAGACTCCCGCTTTCGGAGCAGTACCTGTGGTTGGTTCCACCTGTAGCAGTGCTGTGCCAGACGCTTCTCACAAATGCCACAAAGCCGCCCGACCCGACGACAGCCACAGTCACCGAGCTGGTCTGCCGCGCGAAGCAGTACCAAATTCTCCACTACACGGACGATTTGCCGAATCTCACCGAGACAGTCTCACGCAACGCCGTACTGAATGAGTTTTTCTTCTGGCGCTCGGTACGACGCAAAGCAGAAGAACTCGGTAAACCCGTCACCGACTGGTGGGCCGTGCAGAAATTCGGTGACACCTGGACGCTGGGCGCGGGCGATGTCGAGTGGTTGACCAATACGATACGCGATGCGAGCCATGATTCAGATCGTCACGTAGCGCTCTCCGCATTGGTCTTCCTACGCTCCTGTTGGGAATCCGATGCAGCGACCAAAGATCGGGTGTTGTCGGCTGCGACGGCTGCGGGTCTATTGGACAGCCTTGAGGAATCTATTCATCAAGCAAACCGACCGACCAAGCTGTCCAAGATGGACGAAAAGTATCGCCGAAAATCCTTGGCCCGAGACGAACGAGACAAGCGTTCCTGGCTGGAGTTTCGGGAGAGGCATATTCAACAACCGGAATTATTGGCTGACCCCAATCGCGCCGACACCGACGAAGGATTCTCGGATCGATATTGGTTCGTACGGTGGCTGGAAGAGCGCGTTCCCGTGAACGATTCCTGGGGTGTGAAAGATTGGCGATCGCTGCGCGAAGGTTTCCCAGAGAGCGTGGTGATTGCAGCAAGAGACGCACTTATCCACTACTGGCCGCTTTACGTACCGCCCTTGGAGCCAGAAAAAGAGACTCCGAACCTGCACTATTCGCAACTCAACATCGGTATGTCCGGTCTCAACTTTCTGGCAGAACAAGACCCACACTGGTGCTCGTCGCTTAACTCGACCGATGCCGAAACAGCGATTCGATACGCGTTGGAAGAGCGCAGCGGGCTCCCTTTCTGGGCACCGCAGCTGTTTGATGCACATGAACCGCTAGTCAACGATATCGTCCAGCGCCAGATTCAATGGGACTTCGAACAGCCTGAAGTAGAGCACTACCAGTTCAGCGTGTTAGATACATTTCGCTTCGGCGATCAAACGACGAGCGATCGTTTCATGCCGCTACTGCTAGAGCAATTGCGGGACAAAGATCCGGCATCGGTCACGGCGTTGCGATTTAGCATCGAGAGGTTGATGCACGCCCCGTTGGAAATGATCGAGCCAATGGCCGATCTCGCATATGCCAACACCGAAAACGCTTGGCTAAAGGACGACACAGAGCGCGCTTGCCTATGGTTGTCGGTACTGCTGTGCTTTGCACCCGAGCGCGGCATCCGACGGCTAAATGCCTGGCTAGACGCCTGTGATGAAGACGGCCGGGATGCGCTGTTTATCTCCGCGATGAGCGCGTTATTTGGTCATGATGGCCCCCATTATCCGTCGGACCGAATGGCCTGCTTGTCGCTACCCTTTGTCGGTGAACTGGTCGGACTTGGTTATGCACATGCGCCGGTCGAAGGGGACAGAATTCCAGAGGGAATGTACAGCCCTAACAGCCGGGATGCGGCGAAGCGGGCCCGCGGGTACTTTCTCGAACGCGTTCTTGAAGCCCCAGGAGAAAGCTCAGTGCGAATCCTCGAGGAACTGGCCGCTGCTGCGTCAGACGACGTGTCCCGTGATCGATTTCTTGTGTTGGCCGATCAACGCCGAGCCAAGAACGTCGAGCTTGAGGCTCTCTCAACCCAGGCGTTTGTCCAGCTGCGGCGACGGGGTGAGTTACAACCCGGTAACGCAGAAGAGTTCTTCCGGCTTGTTCTTGATAAAGCGCATGACGTTCGGCTCTATTTGGAGGGCGATGACGATCAGCTAAAGTCGCTCATTCGTGACGAACTTGACGAGCATGCGGTTCAGCTGAAGCTGAAAACGGAGTTCGATCGCCTGGCGAATGGTTTGTACAATACCTATCGAGAAACCGAAGTCGCTGAAGGAAATGCCCCGGACTTTATTATCTCGAGCACGAGTGTTTTGGCCGAGGTTGCCATCGAAGTGAAAGTCGCCGACAACAACTACACCATTACCAAATTCATTAGCATCATCCACGATCAGCTCATCGGAAAGTACTTGAGAATGTCCGGCAGTCGCGATCATGGCGTCCTCGTGATCACCTACCACGGCAAGAAGCAGTATTGGGTGCATCCAGAAACCAGAAAGCGCGTAGATTTTCGGCAGCTTGTAAAATTGCTTGAAATCGAATCCGCGACCGCCGTCGCGCAGCGGGAGGACGTTCGTGGATTGAGCGTCGTTGGCATTGACCTAACAGACCTGAAGAATCGGAAGCGGTGATGAGCTCCCCGGTCAGTTTGGCTCGACGTGCTGCATGGCAAAATTGCCAAAAACGATTTTCTGGAAGAACCTGATGCGAGCGTTCCGCTTTTTGCACACAGAGTATGCACTGCAAGCGTTACAGACACAGCGTCTCAAAGTGGCGTTACTCAATGAGCTCAATGATCCCTTTGAGCTGTTTGCAGCGGATCTATCTGATCGAAACGTGCGATTCGCTTTTCGACAGTGGAAGAATGACTTTGCGCAACGGACGGGCATGTTGTGCTTCAGCAATCGGTGGAAAAACCCGCTTCTTTGGAGTCACTATGCCGATCGCCATCGGGGTATGGCCTTGGGGTTCGAGATTGACGACAACGTTACCGTGCCCGTCCGATACCGACGCACTCGTCTTCGTCTTGACGTAGCGAGTATCGTGGCGAAAGATGGATTTAGCGCGGATCTCGGCGAGGACCTGTACGCGACCAAATCGATGGACTGGTCGTATGAAGAAGAGGTGCGGGTGCCAACGTTGCTCTCCGAGTGTGAACTGCACGATGGTCTTTACTTTGAGCCCCTCGGCGATCAATTCAAGATCGTTTCGGTGGTTCTGGGGCCTCTTTGTAAGATTGACGCTGACGATATCCGACGAAGCCTTCCACCCGGCAGCAGCGTTAACCTTTATCACTCACGTATGGCGTTCCGATCATTCAACATTGTTCGGAATAAGGAGTATCCAGTGAAACAAATTCGCGGCCCGGGATAATCCGTATCGAGGACTCGAATGTCACCGACATATCGGCGCTCACACGTCGTTGATGCCGGACTAGTGGGATGCAACCCTATGCCGTGAAGCCGGGCTTGCCATGAAGCTTTTCTTTCAGTGCGGGGCTGTTCGAAACAATATTTTCGATCGATTCATCGTCGAAGCCGACGATCGTTAACCAGTGCAGCTGCAGCAATGCTTCCATCTTCATGCAAAGTGGAAACAACTCCTTCTTGCCAACCTGCGCCTTGTGATTCTCCGCATCATAGTGAGTCAGGTAATTGCGCCAAGAGACTACGTTCGAGACGAAGGTATTGGTTTCTTTGCTGTCTCCAAAATATTGGCTAAACGGCTTAATCATGCGTTTGATACGGTTTCTCAAGCTGAGTTCGTTTGCGTAGGCCAGTCGGCCCTTCAACCATTTTCGATCGGGATCTGGACAGCCCGCAAGGATTCCGTCAATTCGATCGGAAAAGTCCTTTTCAGGGAGGGCGGTCTCGTCACTGGTGCGCCGATGCAGCGTTTCAATTGCCTGCGCGAGCGATAGAAATCGACCCTCTGTGTATTTATAGGCGCCAGTTCGGACGGAAAAATACAGGTCAAGCGCCGGCTGAATCACTTCGTAGGTACTTATCCAGCGACTGAAGGTCTTGTCGACTTGGTCTCGAATTTGGGGAAACCGAAACAACATAGTGTTTTGCACGTACCGCGGCAACTGTTCGGTGTAAGGCAAACTCTGAAATACCAACGAAAGCAAAGGCCCATTTGTATCTTCATCCGATCGGTTCTCCACTTGCTCGAGTGGCGACTGAGCACGAACGGTGTTCATGCTCACGGTTTGATCGGTCGCAAAGCAAAAGAAATGCGCTATTCGTTGTGCGGTTTTTGTCAGTTCCTCGAAACTGGTCGGTTCTGCCGGAAGCAACGAAAAAACCGCGCGCGCCGTCAACGTAACCTTGCCATCGATTGGACCGCCGGGAAGAGAATAGGAGAATCCCAAAGCGCCATCGATGTTTGGTGTGAGTTCAAACGCTATCTCATCTTGCGGTTGGTAGGTGTAGGTCGAGGATCGTGCGCTGAGGTCATGAGACACCTTAATGCCGGAAAAGCAGAGCCAGTCATTTAGACCGTCCAGCGAGAACTGAAATCGTTCGAATACCAACGGCTCGTCAGTACCGTAGATCAGTCCGGCAATTAGCAAATGGGCGAAGACTCGCGTCTTCGTAATCCCGCCGGCCGCCGATGTTCGGGCAATCTCGAAGCAACGATCAAGAGTCACCGCGCCCCATTGCTCTGTGACGCCCACGATTCGGGGAGCGGGAACTTGTTCGAACATGTGCTTGTCGGGACCACCAAACACACCGAGGACTTCGAGTTCGATTCGCCCCCCAGGAGACACTGTAAGCGTTCCCGGCAATTGGTGTTCTGGCGTCTCAGGCAGCCAGAAATACCCGGCTCGCTCAGATGAATCGATTCTCATGAGCCTTGATCCCATCGTCGTTTGTCGATGGGATATTACAACACGCCCTCGCCAGTGCGCATTCCAAGCGCCCACTGATTCTGCATGCAACGCCGCGGCATGCTCAAAACACGACGTGATTGCGCTGAATGACCGACAAAATAGTCGCCCTACCCAAAATGCAAGCCTGAGTCTCAACAAGGCTGAAACTCGTCAGGCGCGACTCACTAACGACCGGGTTGTCCGAACTTCAGCAATTCCCGTCGACTATCGAGATGCAATGTTATCGATAGTGAGGGAAAAATCGAGTGTCCCTCGCGGTTATTCGTCCGGCTTAATTCTATTGATTTTTTCGGGTGAGTTCGGCTAGCCTCCTGTAGGGCGCATTGCTAATCATCCCACGATTTCGTGAATGGTAACGGTGCGATCAGGTGAGCTGTCGCATTACACCGATTGCCACTCCCAGTGAATAACCTTTTCAGCACCAGGGTCGATCTCAATTGTGTAAACGACGCCTGGCAACCGAATGCACACACAAACTAGACGCTGATCGAGGAATGGCATGAGCGCTTGCTTTCGATTGTGGCATCGCTTGCTCCAATCATCGGTCTCTGTTTCCGAATTAGCCGGGTTTATCAATTCTGAGAAAATTTTCTGATCGAGAATTCGGTCATGTATATGTGAAAATTCAACGCTTAGTACCTCGGCCGGCAGGTCAATTGATTCCTTGAGTATTG
>JADFKA010000052.1 GCA_022565135.1 Pseudomonadota bacterium | reverse complement strand
GTCGAGCTCATTCAGGAACAATGACAGGTCCTCGACGCTAGCCGGAACGAAGAACAGATCCGCTGGCCCGCCGACGCGCCAGGACGTGTGGCGGCTCATCGGCTCGTCCTTGCGCAGCTCACGCTGGACAACGTTGTCTTTCCGCGCAGTCATCATGAGTGCACCTTGAGCGCCGGCCTGCTGCGCAACAGGTCCGGCAACCCGGCCGCATAAGCGCCGATATCGCCCGCACCCATCGTGAGAACCAGATCGCCGTCCTCAATGAGGTCAGCAAGCACTGGCAACAATTCATCGAGCGTGTCGACGAAAACCGGCTCAATGGCTCCACGCGACCGCACCGCGCGCGCAATGGCTCTGCCATCGGCACCAGCAATCGCCGCCTCACCCGCCGCGTACACTTCCAGCACGATCGTGACGTCAGCTTCTGACAGCACCGACGCAAAATCGTCCATGAGGTCTCGCGTTCGCGTATAACGGTGCGGCTGAAACACGAGAACGATGCGACGCGTCGGCCAGCCCGATCGAGCCGCGTCCAGCGTCGCGGCAATTTCGGTCGGGTGATGGCCATAGTCATCGATCAACAGTACCTTGCCGGCCTTCGTTTCAACTTCGCCGAGAATCTGAAAGCGTCTGTCTATTCCTTCAAATTTCTCGAGCGCGCTAACGACAGCGTCATCGCTAATTTGCAGTTCATCCGCAACCGCAATCGCCGCCAGGGCATTGCGCACGTTGTGCAAACCTGGCAGCTGCAGAGAAACTTCAAGTGGTGCGCGATTGCCCGACCGAACGACGTCGAAACGTGCCAGGCCTTCGCGGAATACAATATTTTCCGCTCGCACATCGGCATTATCGTTTATGCCATACGTGACGACTGATCGCCCGATGCTGGCGAGAATCTCATTGACTCCCGCGTCATCGGTACACACTACGGCGAGACCATAAAATGGCAGGTTATGCAGAAACTCGATGAATCCCTGGCGCAACTTGTTCATGTCACCGTCGTAGGTCGCCATGTGATCAGCGTCAATGTTGGTGACAACCGCCAGCATTGGCTTGAGGTGCACGAACGACGCGTCGCTTTCGTCTGCCTCGGCTACAAGGTATTCGCCCTGACCAAGCCGCGCATTTGAGTCCGCACTCTTCAGGCGACCGCCGATGACGAAGGTTGGATCCAGACCGCCTTCCGCAAGGAGACTGGCAATAAGGCTCGTAGTCGTCGTTTTGCCATGCGTACCGGCGACCGCGATGGAATAACGAAAGCGCATCAGCTCGGCAAGCATTTCGGCACGCTGCACAACCGGCATCAGGCACTCACGTGCTGCTGTAACCTCTACATTGGTATCATCGACGGCGCTTGAGACGACAACAGCATCGGCCTTTCTGATGTTGTCTGCAGAGTGGCCGATAAAGATCGTGGCGCCCAGTTTTTCCAGCCGCTGCGTCTGTTTGTTCGCTTGCAGATCCGAGCCTTGCACGTCGTAGCCCAGGCTCAACATAACTTCGGCAATGCCGGACATGCCCGACCCGCCGATACCGACAAAGTGAACACAGTTTATTCGCCGCATTCGCTCGATCATGCTGTGACTCCCGCTTGCTCGAGACACAATTCAGTGATCCGCATCAGCGCACGTGGTTTCGCCAGGCCATGCGCTCTGACGGCTTTCTCCTGCAGATCGTCTCGCGACGACAACCATTCGTGCAGTTGCCGCGCCAGGACCGCATCGCTCAGCGTGCTCTCATCGATGATCACCGCAGCGCCCGCATCGGCCATTGGCCGTGCGTTCGCTGTCTGGTGGTCGTCCACCGCCGACGGGTAGGGTATGAACAGGGCGGGCAAACCAACCGCGCACAGTTCTGCGACGGTCAGCGCACCAGCTCGGCAGACGACAAGGTCCGCCCACGCATAGGCAGATGCCATATCGTCGATATACGGCACGAGTTCAGCATCGACACGATGTTCCGCGTAGACCGTGTGTGCCGCATCGAGTGTGCGACTGCCGCACTGGTGACGAACGATCGGTCGCTCGTCTGCGGGTAATAGCGACAATGCCGCCGGTACGGTCTGGTTGAGTACCAATGCACCCTGGCTTCCGCCCAACACCAATAACCGTAGTGGACCGGCTCGCTTGCGGTAACGATCGACGGGATCGGCGACGGCTGCGATGTCCTCGCGAACCGGATTACCGACGGTTTCCGCATTGACATTAGAATTAAAACTGCCCGGGAAGGCTTGCAGCACAACCCGGGCAAGACGCGCCAGAAGACGGTTGGTAAGGCCGGCGGCCGCATTTTGCTCGTGTATCACGAGCGGCCGACCGGTGAGCCAGGCAGCGAGGCCGCCAGGTCCGCTAACGAAGCCACCCATGCCGAGTACGGCAGCCGGGCGGCGACGCACGATGATGCTGAGCGACTGCAATAGTGCCCAGATGAGCTGAATCGGTGCGATTATCACTGCGAGTAAACCTTTGCGACGCAGCCCGCGAACGCTGATCCATTCGATATCTATGCCAGCAGCTGGAACCACCTTCGATTCGAGACCACGATGCGTACCGAGCCACACGATGTCTTGCGAACGTGCCTCCAGCGCTCGCGCTACCGCAAGTGCCGGGTATACGTGTCCGCCCGTACCACCCGCCATGACGAGTATCGGCCGTCCGCTCATTGCCGGCTCCTGCGTTTGCGGTTAACGGTCCGCGCATCGACTTCGAGTTCATGATAAATGCGCATGAGAAGACCGATCGTCATCATCGTAATGATCAGACTACTGCGCCCATAACTGATCAACGGCAACGTCAGACCCTTCGTCGGCAATATGCCCATGTTCACGCCAATGTTGATGAATGCCTGCAGTCCCAACCAGGTACCGAGCCCAATCGATAAATAGGCTTCGAAGTATCGCTCTGTGTTTGCCGCGCGCCGTGCAATCTTGAATATGCGCCACAGCAGTGCCAGGAAAAGTGCGATCAAAATTAGTGAACCCAGCAGTCCGAACTCTTCAGCGAATACGGCAAATACGAAGTCCGTGTGGGCCTCTGGCAGGTAAAAAAGTTTTTGTACACTGTCGCCGAGCCCGACGCCAAACCACTCGCCCCGGCCGATCGCGATCAGCGATTGCGTCAATTGAAAACCTGAGTCGAAAGGATCCGCCCATGGATCGAGAAAGCCTGTCAGCCGTTTCATTCGATACGGCGAAGCCAGCGCCAGTACTGTCATGCCGATTAGTGCTGCCGAAAAAAACAGCAGGAAATCCCGGATTCGCGCGCCAGCCACAAACAAAATTATGAGTGCCGTTGTGAGTAACACGATTGCTGCGCCGAAATCTGGTTCCGCAAGCAATAACGAGCAACTTAAGGTCAATACGAGCATGGGACGGAGAAAGCCGACAAACTTCTCTCTGAGCGCCTTTTGCTGTCTGACGACGTAGCCTGCGAGATACATCAACAAACATAGCCGCGCGGGCTCCGATACCTGCAGATTCATAATGCCGAAGCGAATCCAGCGCGTGCTCCCGTTAACCTCATAGCCAATGCCCGGAACAAGCACGACGCAAAGCAGCGCAAATCCGACCAGCAACATCAGCGGGCTGAGGCTCTGCCAGACGCGCATTGGAATGTAGAGACACGCGAACGCCACAATGCCACCGATTCCTGCGGCAAGGAGTTGTCGTTCGACGTAGTAAAAAGGCCTGTCCGCGATATTGTCAGAAATCGTGATCGAAGCCGACGCGAGAATGACAAGGCCGCCGAACAACAGCGTCAGGACGATCATCAGCATTACGTAATCGATCCTGAGCTCGGTCTTCAAACGCACCGGGTACGGCATTGTCGCACTCTGACTCGTCATCGGGGCAACGCCTCTACTGCATCGCAAAACGCATCACCGCGCGCTTTGTAGTTTTCGAATTGATCAAAGCTCGCACACGCGGGGGCGAGCAAAACCGTGTCGTCTGACTCGGCGTAGGCCGCCGCCTGGCTGACGGCGTCGCGCATATCCTGTGCAAAGTAAACCGGCATTACGGTGTCCAGAGCGTCGGATATCGCACCAGCGTCCTGCCCGAAAAGCACGGCGGCACGCAATTTGTTTTCGAGCGCTGCTGCAAGTTCGCTGTATGCACCACCTTTGCCTTCACCGCCTGCGAGTAAGACCAGCATGCCGTCTATTGACTGGACCGATGCCACGGCAGCGGCAACATTGGTCGCCTTGGAGTCGTTGATAAAGTTGACCGAACCTTTCCTTGCGACGAACTGCATGCGATGCGGCAGACCCGGAAACTCGTTGAGTACTTGCAACATGGCCGACATCTCGAGCTGCAGAAGCTCGCCAGTCGCAAGCGCCGCCAGCGCGTTCGCCTGGTTATGCACGCCGTAAATCGCCATATCGGATGTCGCGATCAGCATCGTGTCTCCGCGCGCAAGATAGTCGATGCCATCTTCGCGTTTGATACCAAATTGTCCGTCGGCGGGTTCATCGAGGCCGAAGCTGATGACGCTGTCCATGTCCTGCACAACTTCGCCTGCCCGCGCATCGGCTCTGTTGACCACGGCAGACTTGGCCTGGCTGTACACGCGATACTTTGACTGCCGATACTCTTCCTCGTCGACATGCCAGTCGAGATGATCCGGAGACACGTTGAGCAGGACAGCGACCTCAGCTGGCAATGAATCGGTACGCTGCAATTGAAAACTCGACAGCTCAAGTACGTATAGATCCGGCTTTTCCTGATCAAGCAAATCCAGAGCGGGCTCGCCAAGATTGCCGCCTGCCAGTACCTCTCGCCCGGCCGCGCGGCACATGTGATAAAGCAACGTCGTAACAGTACTCTTGCCATTCGAGCCGGTTACTGCGACGAATGGTGCTTGCGCATCGCGGGCAAACAGCTCGATATCCGAAATGACTTCGAGCTTCGATTTACGCGCCGCTTTTAACAGCGGGTCATTGTCAGTGACCCCCGGCGAAACGATGAGTCGGCCAACGTTTTTTGGCAGCTTCATTTTGCCGAGCGACACTTCGGCATCGGGCCAGATATCGCCTAACTCGTCGATACCGGGTGGCTTTTCTCGACTGTCCATGAATATCGCATCAAGGCCACAGCGGTTCAGATAGCGTGCGATCGATAACCCCGTAACACCCAGGCCCACGACAAGATCCTTGCGCGCCGGCTTCGATTTCGCTGCGGCGTTCATCGTACTTTCAGGCTCGCCAAACCGATCAACACAAGGATAACCGTAATTATCCAGAATCGAACAATGACTTTGGGTTCCGCCCAACCTTTGAGTTCAAAATGGTGGTGCAGTGGCGCCATGCGAAAGACGCGTTTACCGGTTAGCTTGAAAGACGCGACCTGAATAATGACCGACAACGTTTCAACAACAAACACACCGCCCATGATCGCGAGCACAATTTCCTGGCGAACGACAACGGCGACAACACCGAGTGTCGCACCCAAAGCCAGCGCTCCGATATCGCCCATAAAAACCTGGGCCGGATACGTGTTGAACCACAGGAATCCGAGGCCAGCTCCTGCGAGCGCCGCGCAGAACACCATGATCTCACCGGTCCCCGCAACATAGGGAATGCCGAGATAGCCCGAAAAGTTAACGTTACCGGTGACATAGGCAAAAAGGCCTAGCGTCCCGCCGACCAGCACGATCGGCATGATAGCCAAACCGTCCAGACCATCCGTCAGGTTAACGGCGTTGCTAAAGCCAACGATGAAAAGATAGGTAATGACGATCTGGAACCACCCGAGCGAAATCTTCAGGTCTTTGAAGTACGGAATCAAAAGTGTCGTGGCCGTGTCCAGCGTGCCGTTTTCTAATGCATACATATACAGAGCACCCGCAGCGATCAGCGCCGCGAGCGACTGCCAGAACAGCTTTTGTTTCACCGACAGGCCGGCCGGATTTCGCAGAACCAGCTTCTTGTAGTCGTCGACATAACCGATAACGCCGAATGACAACATGACGAACAGGACAATCCAGATGAACACATTCTCGAGATCTGCCCACAACACAGTACTGACAGCGATCGCAGTCAGAATCAATGTGCCACCCATTGTCGGCGTCCCGGCCTTGGGTATATGGCTCTTTGGCCCATCATCGCGAATGGGTTGACCGATCTGATTGTCGTTAAGCTTCGCGATCATGCGCGGACCGATGACAAAGGACAGGATCAGTGCCGTCAATGCACCGAGAATCGCGCGCATCGTCAGATAATGAAATACGTCGAATCCCGGCTCGAACTGCGTCAGATAATTCGCGAAATAGAGCAGCATCGTTAAGCCTCTCGTCGCATTGCGTCTGTCGCACGAAGTGCTTCGACGACGCGTTCCATGCGCATACCGCGCGAACCCTTGATCAGGATGTTTACGTCCGCCGAAATATCGGCCATAACGCTCGCAATCAGGTCGTCGATCGAAGCAAACCATTCGCCACCGTCGCCGAAACCTTTAATCGTGTGCTTGCTTAGGTCACCGATCGCAAACAAGCGCTCGACGCGACCATCGGCGAGCGCTTTGCCTGTGTCGAAATGCAGTTGGTCAGCGTTCTCGCCAAGCTCGAACATGTCGCCGAGAACGAGCCAGTTTCGGCCGGACAGGGTGGCGAGGAAGTCACCAGCGGCGCAAACCGAATCCGGATTGGCGTTGTAGCTGTCGTCGTACACAACTGCGCCGTTGCGGCCCGCAACCGGCTGCAGTCGGCCTGCCATTGGCTCGATTGACTCGAACGCATTACGAATTTGTTCTGGCGAAACCCCGAGTGCGGTAGTTACAGCGGCTGCCGCACAGGCATTGCGCACGTTGTGAATACCGGCCAATGGCAGCGTCAGATCGACTACCGCTGCGGGCAAATGCAGGCGGAACGACGTGCTACCCTTTTCGGCAACAATATGATCCGCATGGACATCGGCGCCTTCGCCCAATCCAAAACTCAGAATTTCGATGTCGTCTACCAGTGACAGCCAGTACTGGTAGAACTCGTCTTCGGCATTCAGGATGGCGAACTGCGGCCGTGTATCGCTTTGCAGAATTTCACCTTTACCGTGCGCGATGCCGGTAATCGAGCCATATCCTTCGAGGTGCGCTACGCCTGCGTTACTGATGACGACCACGTCGGGCCGCGCCAGCGACGTAAGGTAGCCGATTTCGCCAGCGTGATTGGCTCCCATCTCGAGTACCGCATAGCGATGTGACGAGTCGATCCGTAACAACATAAGTGGCATGCCAATGTCGTTGTTAAGATTCCCGGCGGTGGCAAGAGTTGGGGCAATCTGTGACAAGCACGCTGCGATCATTTCCTTGATCGTCGTCTTGCCATTACTGCCAGTGACGCCCACAACCGTCGCTGCATGGCTTTGACGCCACGTCGCACCAAGCCGCCCTAGTGCCAACCGCGTGTCGTCGACCGTGATCTGCGCAACGTCGTCCTCGACGACCGATTTCACAACCGCACCTGCGGCACCTTTTTCACTGACCTGACTGACAAATTCGCCGCCGTCGAAATTCGGTCCGGACAGGGCGAAGAACAAATCACCACACTTGAGCGTGCGCGAATCGGTACTTACACCGTCGAAAGGGCAATCTGCCCCGTGCAGCGTGCCACGCATTGATTCGGCAGCTGACGAGAGCGTCGCGTTCACTGGCCCACCTCTGCTCGTGCCGCAAGACTGGCCATCGCCGCACTGTAGTCCGAAAAATCGCGGCGCTCGTCACCGATTAACTGATAATTCTCGTGGCCTTTGCCGGCGATCAATACGACATCGTTGGGCTGCGCCTCCCTGATGGCCCACGCGATCGCAGCCGCACGATCTTCGATAATCGTGGCATTTTGCGCATTCGTCAGACCGTCTACGATGGCCGCAATTATTTCGCCCGGAGATTCGCTGCGCGGATTGTCACTCGTAATAACGATTCGATCAGCGCGTCGTTCGGCAATTCGGCCCATCTGCGGGCGTTTACCTGGATCACGATCACCGCCGCAGCCGAACACGCACCAAAGCTTGCCTCTGCAGTGACTGCTGAGTGCCAGTAATGCGACATCGATTGCTGCCGGTGTGTGTGCATAGTCGACATAGACCGATGGCGTGTCGTTAGCAGACTCGACGCGTTGCATGCGCCCGGGCGGTGCGTCTACATCACCAAGAACCTCGCAGGCCATGCCGATCGGCACATCTTGCTGCAGTAACATTGCCAGCACGATGACGGCATTCGCAATATTGAAGTCGCCCGGCAGGGGCAATGTAAACTCGCCGTCACCCCAAGAACTACTCACCCTGACCCGCGATCCGATTTCGTGCGCGACGACTGACCGGACGAAAACATAAGGCCCGCCGTTCGTGGCCCGGTCCAGGTTCGTCGACACCGTCACAACAGCCTGTCCACACTGTCCCGCCAGCTGCAGCCCGAATTCCGAGTCGATATTGATGATGCAGCTCTTTGCGCCAAACTCAACGAACAGGCGCGCCTTCGCCGCACCATAGCTCTGCATGTCACCGTGATAGTCGAGATGATCGCGACTCAGGTTTGTGAACAAAACCGTATCGAATCCGATTCCGTCCACGCGGTTTTGTGCCAGCGCGTGCGATGACACCTCGATGGCCGCATATTCCGCCCCATCATCGCGAAATTCGGCGAGCCGGCCCTGCAATTCGACAACACCCGGCGTCGTCAAGCCTTCGACGCCGTCGAATTTGCCGATACCGGTACCGAGCGTGCCGATATAGCCGCATATCTGCCCAAGCCGTTCGAAACACTGTGCAATCAACCAGGCTACTGTCGTCTTGCCATTCGTTCCCGTAACGCCGATAACTTTCACTGTCTCTGACGGCGTTGCAAAAAACCGATTGGCGATGGTGCCGAGATGCATTGCCAGATCGACGACCGCGATAATCGGCACGCCGACGTCTTCGGCGGGCATTGCGGCCGTCGATGCATCGAATGCAACGGCTGCAACACCGGCGTCTACGGCCTCCTTGAGAAAATCCAGTCCGTGATAACACTCACCGCTGCATGCGAGAAACAGATCGCCTCGCTCGATCAAGCGACTGTCACCGGCAAGACCGTGGACGCTGATAAGCGGTGCATCGGCAAGTCCTTGCAAGAGATCAGCAAGATTGATTGACAATGTCAGATGTTCGGCCGGCATGCTCATCGACTCATTGCCTGCATGATGCTGTTGGGATCCCTGGCCGGTAACGCATCAGGCGGTACAGCAAGCAGGCGCAATGATTCCGCCATGATGT
>JADFKA010000051.1 GCA_022565135.1 Pseudomonadota bacterium | reverse complement strand
GGGTGTCCTACCTGAGCGCATGGAGTATTAAGTGAAGGGAGGGCCCCGAGAGCCGGTATTACGGTCTACTTGGGACCGATATGACGCTCGCCGCATGCTGCAGCCAGTGCGACCTGTCGGCGGCGTTCTTCGAGGCCAGCGGCGCGATTTTCGTCGAGTTCGTCGATGCACTTCGGGCACGATACGCCTTCGCGATAGTCGGATGAGGCGATGTCGTCGCTGCTCAACGGGCGGCGACATGCATGGCATTGCACGTACCCGCCTTCGGCCAGATCCCGGTCCACCGCAACGCGCGTATCGAAGACGAAGCACTCGCCGTCCCAGCAACTGTCTTCGGGTCGCATTTCTGCCAGGTAGTTCAGCACACCGCCTTGCAGGTGATACACGTTCTTGAATCCGAGTTCGAGCATCAACGCCGTCGCTTTCTCGCAGCGTATTCCGCCGGTGCAGAACATCGCCAGCGGTCGATCTCTCGACGCCTCGGCAAGTTCTTCGGCGAACTCCTGGAACTGTTGAAAGTTGTCGGTCCCCGGATCGATCGCGCGTGGAAATGTGCCGACCTCAACCTCGTAGTGATTGCGCGTATCGACGACAAGTACGTTCGGGTCTTCGATTAACGCGTTCCACTGATCGGGGGCCACATGAATTCCTGCCTGCTTGTGTGGCAAGATATCCGGCCGACCGAGCGTGACGATTTCTTTCTTGATGCGTACACGCATGTGCCGAAATGGCGCATCCGTGGACTCGGTCCAGCGACCATCAATCGGCACGTCCAGCGCCAGCTTTGCCTCGATCCAGGCAATTACGGTCTTGATTGCCGCTTCACTTCCAGCAATCGTGCCATTAAAACCCTCTCCCGCAACAAGAATGGTGCCTAACAATTGCTGCTCGCTGCATAACGCCCGTAATGCATCACAAAACGACTCTGGATCAGACAGGTTCAGGAATCGGTAAAACGAGGCGACCTTCATACGTCGACCTGATCCTCGGGTATCGTCAATGACAAAATACTGTGCCGAATCTCTTCGCCGAGAACGAGTCGTGCATCTATGCCAATGCCGACAACATCGTCACCAAACTCGAGCAGCCCATCGCCATTGCGGCGCAATACGTCCATCTCCTGCAGCTCGCGGATGAAGTTATGAAACAGTGACTTGTTGAAGAAGTCCGGCGAGTGTAGTCCGTAGATCATCGATAACCGCTCCGCGCTGATCTCGCACATTCGTTCCAGGCGTGTTCGTGACAGCGTGCCAGAGCCATGTTGCACGAGAATCGCAATGACAAGATAGAAGCGTTGCAGCATCGGTACCATCGCTTGTCCGAGCATCAGGAGCTGGTAGGCATTAGCCGAACCTGTAGGAGGACGAACCAGCAACTGCTTGCGTTCACGAGTCAACAATTCCATATCTACCAGCGTGTCGATCGCCCTGCTGGTGACGCCGTCAATTTCGTCATCTTCCCATCGCATGCGCAGTTCTCTGTGCATGAACGGGTAAATGAGACTGATCAGGCGCTGCAACTCTGCAAGTTCAAGTTGTCGACCCTGAATGAAACAGCATGCGACGGATGCCGGTATGGCCAGCAGGTGCAGGATATTGTTTCGAAAATAAGTCATGAGCACGGCCGTGTGTTCCGCCATGTGAATGACGTCGCCCATCGGATGCGAGGTGCGGCTGATGACATCAAGCTTCTCACCATGCGCGATGATGTCTTCGGGACTTAAGTCCGGAATCGTAACTGAGTCCGAGTAGTGGAAGCGCCTAAGCAGATCGATGCTCAGCCGCAGCTGAGATACGAGTTCTTTATGGCCAATCTTCTGCTTCGGTGTTGCGAGCAACACATAAGCGAGCAAGCTGATTGGTGTGACGGCCGCAGCCGAATTGATGGCACGCATGATGCTTTGGCCGAGCTCATCAATGACATCGTTGAGCCAGGGTGGGCGTTCGCCGTTACCGTTCGTCATATCGCGCCAATCCGGATTGGCGGAGTCGAGCAACGATTCAAGTTCGATTGGCTCAGCAATATTGACGTATACGCTGCCGAAATTCTCGCGCAGCGACTTGACGGAGCGAATCAGACCAAAAAGCGACTCGGACTGCTTTTCGCCGCCACCGAGTTCATTGATGAACGAGTCGCCTTCGATCAGTTTCTCGTATCCCAGGTAGATAGGAACAAAAACCACGGGCCGCTTCGGGTCCTTGATGTACGAATTCACGGTCATCGCGAGCATGCCGCTTTTCGGAGCCAGCAGGCGTCCGGTGCGGCTACGGCCGCCTTCGACAAAATATTCGATGGAGTGTCCACGCACGAGGATCAGGTGCAGATAAGCATCGAAAACCGCCGCATAGACACGATTGCCACGAAAGCTGCGACGCAGGAAAAATGCGCCACCGCGCCGCAAGATGGGGCCGATGATGGGCATGTTGAGATTGATGCCGGCGGCGATATGCGGCTGTTGCAGTCGCTCTTCGTACACGATATAGGCAAGTAGCAAGTAGTCAAAGTGACTGCGATGGCACGGCACATAGATGACTTCTTTATCTTTTGCGACGTCGTGTATTCGTTCGATGTGGCTGAGCTCGATACCATCGTAAATGCGATTCCACAGCCATTTCAGAAATCGCCGGATGATCCGGATTGTCGGGTAAGAGATATCAGCCGCAATCTCTAATGCGTACCTGCGCGCGTTGGCCCTGGATACTTCCTGTTTGGCCAGATCGTCGCCGGCTTCGGCCTCGATCGCCCGTTTGACTCCGGGCGCCCGCAATACCTGATCAACGAGCGTGCGCCGGTGCGAAAGATCCGGTCCCACCGTGGCGCTGCGCCCCTGTCGAAAATGGACGCGCAGGATACGGAATACCTTGCGAAACGCGATCGGCGATTCGAGGCCTTCGGCAGTGATTGAACTCAGGGGTAATGCCTTGCTGAATCGCAAAAGTGTGTCGCGCCCGTGCAATACAGTCGCGAAAAATTTGCGCGTGCGGCCGACAACATCCCAGTTCTCGGACAGCAGCAACTTGAGAAATGACCCCTCCTTATCCGGTGATCGGCCCCAGTAGATCGCGACCGGAATCAGCAGCAGTTCTTCGCCATCGCCTTTGGCGGCATCCACAAGAGATCGCAGACGGCGCGAACCTGCTGTTGAACGACGACGAAAGAAGAACCCGTGGCTGGGTCGCAATACGGCGAAGCGACGGGAAAACCTCGCGCCACAGAAATCGAATGGTTCTGTTGGTGACGGCAACCCATGGATAGCACACGCACGCTCGAGTGCCAGCAGGTCGGCCAGGCCACCGCTCTCGAGTACATAACAGACAACCGCCTTGCTGTCTGTGATCAGATCCGCCGGCGATTCCGGCATGATCGCCGGCCTGGCCCACGCCGAGAACAATTTCCCGGCCAGCCAATAAAGCGGCTTAAAAATGAATCCGGCAAGGTTCATGGAGAATCAGTCTACCGAAAAGACGGCGCCAGCAGACTGTTGACCTTTCGTTAAGAAGCGTCTGCGCACCCTGGTGACACTGGCATGAGTGCCCCCGGATCGCAGCTAAACCGCCTCTAGTCGCCTGCTGCCTCTTCGATGGCTGCGTCGATATCTTCTTTGGCTTCCAGCAACACCGCTTCGACATTTTTGGCTGCATCCAGTGTGTCGTGAATCGCGTCAGACAGGCTCTCAGACCCCTCTTCCACGCCATCCATCACCACCTCTTCAACTGCCTCCATGGCGTCATCGATTGCTTCGGCCACGTCATCAGATGACCCGCCACAGCCGACGAACGCGAATACCACCAACACCAGTAGATATCTCATGATGTACTCCTCATTTTGATTTTTCTGACACGGAGAATTTTTCTATGAAGCGGGAGAGATAATAGTTGATCTCGTCGATATTTGCGCTCAAACGGTGGTCACCGTCAAGAATGTGCAGCTCCGCTTTGCACAGTGCCGCAAAACGAATGCTGTTTTCTACTGGCACCACGTCATCTCGCCAGCCGTGCACAATGCAAATTGGCACCTGCGGCGGGTCTGGCGTCAATTCCTCGTAGCCTTGCATGTAATAGGCAGGAGCCAGGACGAACAGGCCAACAACATCGAGCTCCGCGGCCGCGGCCGTCGCTACATGGCCGCCCATGCTCGACCCGACGAGGATCAGCGAGTCATTTCTGTCGCGGCACTCGGCGACTAATTTCTGCACGCGTTCGGCGGGATCCGCAATCCCCTGATAGTCGATGCTGTCAGCGTGGCAGCCCAGCTTTTTGGCGGTCGCCGCCATCGCACGAATCTTCGTGCCCCAGGGCCCGCTCTCCTGCCCGTGTGAAAAAATAATCGTGGTCATACGAGAATTCCGTCTCCCGAGTCACAAAGCTCCTCAATATGGCGAACCAGCAACCAGTCCCTGTCCTGACCCCAGAACACGGCGTCACCGAGGCGCATCGTTGGCACTCCCCAGCAACCCGATGCCATCATCGCCTCGCGATTTTCCTCCGCGATCTCACGCCAGGCTTCGTCCTGCATTGCCATTTTAACGTCTGGCCAAAACAATCCTGTGCGCGCCGTTACCTTGCGCATGCCCTTGTCGGTTGCAACATCGATGCCGCGTGCCCAAATCGCCTCTCCCGCATGGATGAGAAAATCACGCTCGCGTTTTTCACCCAACGCATAACGAAATGCAGCCATGCATCGTTCGATGCCACGGCCAATCGGATCTGCGAATTTGCCGAAAGGAATATCCAGTCGCCGCGCTTCGCGTGTCGTGTCTGTCGCGATATAGATAAGTTTTGACTTCGGAACTTGCATGCTGCGCATGACCATTGGCAGAACAGGCCGAATCTTAAGCTCAAGACCAAATGCATCAGCGATGTCGTAGACGCGACCAAGTGACAGGTACGAGTATGGGCTGCGAAAGGAATAGAAGTATTCCAGTGGCGGCAGCTCTTTGGCGCTGCTTGGCGGCGTGACGGGCAGGGCCACCTGCATGGCTTGTCGAATTGACGCAAGCCGAGTGTTTGCCGAATCTTCACGCCGCGCGCCGAGCATATCAAGGCGTTTAATCAAATAGTGCAGGCGATCCACTCCCCAATACCATTCACCCGCATAATGTATTGTGGCGCTATTGTAATGACCGAGTCGCGCCAGCAGCACTTGACTCTTCTCCAGTATTACCTCCCCACGACCCGTCAGATTGGCACCACTAACACGCCGTGCAACACCCTCGGAATCGCCGCGCCAGTATAAACCGATTGCCTCAAGCAGCTCGTCGCTGAAATTCGCCTTGCCTTCGCTATCGGCCAATACGTCAATCAGCGTCCGTCGATGTTCGACCGGAGGCGCCCGTCCTTTATCGAGAAACGGCACGCCGAGTTCACGTGCGAGGCGCTCACAGTCTCGTTCGGCATAGATCGCGAGCATAGCAGCGTGTGGTCGAAATTCATCGCCCAGCGCCTGTGTCAGGTGCAATTGCAACTCTATCTCGTAGCAAGCGCAGAGATCGGGAAGGAATTGGCTCAGCAGGTACGAATACGGGTCATCAAGCTCGAGAAACACCGATACAAGGTGCGGCCGGCCCAGCAGGCGTCGGCGTCGCTCGGCGATCCAACGTCTGGTCGCGAATACTCGCGGACTTAACAGCGTGTTAATGAGTCGCGTTTGCAATTTGCGCCTGGCGATCACTGCTCATCCCAGGCCGAGGACGGCTTCCACAACAACTCGTCCAGATCAGGCTGCCAACGGTACTTTTGCATATCGACTCGACCCGCGATGACGGCAACGTTTTCCATCAACAGTCTTTGGCTTTGCTCTTCAAACTGGGCACTACCCTTGTCGAACGCAATTCTGCCTGACGTTTGTATGACACGATGCCACGGCACTGCGTGCGTATCGGACAGATGTCTGAGCGCATAGCCAACTTGCCGTGCGCCGCGGGGCATGCCAGAGAGTTCCGCAATTTGACCATAGCTTGCAACGCTGCCCTGTGGAATGTCGCATATCGTGTCCCAGATGCGGCGTATTCGAGCCTGTCTGCCCGTTGTCACGAATTGTCCCCCGCCTCAGCCAAGACCGAGCCGTAGCTGAATTTCACGCTTCGCGTCACGCAACACCGTGTCGCGGTCCAGGCTATCGAGAATTTGCTTGACGACATGTTTTGGTCCGCCCTCGCCCCATGACTTGCCTTCGCCCAGGTACTCAGCCGCGACCCGGCCGACAACATAAGTGCTGTAATAAGCGATCGCGCCCTGGGCGCCGGCAGTCACTATAGTCGAGAGCCCGCCCGTGCCTACCTTTAGTGCGCTTGACACGAGATGCAGAGCCCAGACTGTTCCCATCAGCGCCGCAGACTCAGCCATGATGACTTTGACGAGAGAGCCCGCCTCTTTCTGGCTCAGTGGTAGATCATAGACACGTGACAGGTGCGCAACCATGCCGACATCAATAATTGCTGCAGCGAACAGGTCAGCTACTGGAATCGGATTGAATGCGACAGCGATTCCCTTCGCTACGCAATAGGTTCGAACCATCCGGTCGCCAAGCTCGCGACGTGCCGCGAGTATGCGGCGCCCGACCTGGTCGCTGAGATCGGATGCGAACAGGCTCGCATTGAGTGCCAACAGCGTCTTGCCCTCAGCATCGAGGATATCCCACAACTTGAGTCGCAATGCCTCGACATCCGGTTCCCGATCGCGCGAGCTTGTGGACTCATTGCCATCTGCGTCGACTTCGACAACCGTTTGTGGTCGCGGTTGCGCCGCAACGGCCAGAACGTGTTCTGCATCGACGAGCCCGTCGGTCTTGTCGCGCACCGATTGCAACAGCGCATCCAGTTCGTCTGACGTAAACAGGTCGCTTTTGTTCAGCACGACCAGCACCGGGCGGCCCTGTGCCAGCAGTGTTTTCAAGGCATGCTGTTCAGTATTCGTGATATCGCCATCGAGCACGAAGATCACGAGATCCGATCGCCCGGCGACTTCCCTGGCCATTGCCTCACGTTTCTCGCCACCGGCCTCGTCAAGGCCTGGTGTATCGATCAGGAAAACACCACCCGCTTCAACTTCATGCCACGGTTGCATCGACGAATGACGAGTTTCGCCGTGCAACGGACTGACGGAGAACGCGTCCTGACCAATCAAAGCGTTTAATAACGACGACTTACCGGTGCTGACTCGACCGAATACGGCCAGGTGCAAGTGACCGTGCTCAAGTTTGTCGAGCATCGACTCGACGGCATCGTAGTCATTCGACAAAGCATCGCGCACACCGGAAGGCAGGCGTGTATCACTGATCAGCTCGCGTAAACTCTCGCGAGCGAGTGTCAGGTGCTCTGAGCCGTCGTCGCTACCGGCTTCAGTCTTGGTGCGGTTTGTCTTCCACGGCCATCTTGGCAACGCGGCGAACGCCCGCTTCAATATGTTCACTGATGCCTTCCTCGAATTCTTGTACGGCTTTATCGGGTACCAGTTCACCGTCCTTGTCTAATGTCAGAACCAGGCTCCGTCCCAGCGCATCAAAAATCAAACCATACGCGACCGCGTGCACGAGACCGCCGGCTACAGTGCCAATCCCCGGAAACGCTTTAAGGCCGTTGCCCGCAACTGCCAGCGACAATGGCAGCGCGCGCCCGACGCGACTTTGACTCAGGGTCAGAAACTCTTCGATATCCAGGTCGCGCGGTACCGCACCGTACAGCTTGCAGATTTCCCGCGTCATGACGGTCCCAATGTATCCCTGCACGAGCACATCGGTGCCCGGGCTCACTGCAGCGAGCGCGCCAAGCACAGCTTTGCGCGTTGCGTTGCGAATAAGTTGTTCGGCTCGCTGCCCCCTGTACTGCGTTTCCGCGTCCGCCAGTTTGTCGGCAGCGAGGCGGAAAACGGCACGATCGCGCTTTTCATCAATCGAGTCGGCGTCGCCCGCGAGCAAGTGGTTGACTGCGACAACCAGAACGCCAATGTCGGCGGGCCGCTGCCGCCTGACAACGTCTTCAGAGCCGTCCGAGCTGCGCTCGATGACGTCCACTTTGCCACCGGCCGATACCGCAACGACCCGGTCCCGCCCAATCGAACTGCCCAGGTCGTCCAGATGTTCAAGTAGTCGCTGCATCACTGCCGCCTGTTCCTCGTGATCTAATCGATCAGACTTGTTCAGCACCAGTACCAGTGGCTTTTCCAGTGCGAGTAAGCGCTTGATATCATTTTTCTCGGCGCGCGCCAGATCACCATCGCAAACAAACAGGACGACATGCGCACGTTGCGCTTCCTCAATCGCTATTTCGTCGAGCCCCTGCTCATGCCCGCCAGTTCCCGGCACGTCCGTCAACAGTATTTCGTTGCCATTGTCATCGTGCCAGCGAAAGTGTCGCGTAGCCGTCGTCGAACCACCGACAACATCGACTATGACATCCGCATCGGGGACCAGCGCCTTGATCAGCGAACTCTTGCCGGTACTTATCTCGCCAAAAAAACACAGGTGGATCGCGCCAGCCTTCTGTCGAGATGCGAGCTCGCTGAGTTCTTCCCGAGCCGCGTCAACTGCAACTCCTGCAGCCTCGGCCTCGCGCAAACGACGTTCGATTTCGTCCTGCGACAATTTGCTTGAAGTCGCTTTCTTTTTGGCAGGCGATATCTTGCGACGAATGACGAGCCGCCAGATCAACCAGAAAGCCAGGACAATCAACGCAATCATCACGGCCGTATAGCCATAGAGGAGCGCGGGTGGCCCTTGTATAAGTCGATCCCAGACGTTCAGGGCCGACTCGGTAAGGAACACCAATGCGCCGATCGCGATAATGAAGACCAGCAGAATCAGCAGTGCGATCGCGCTGCGAATGAATCGATCGAGTTTCATGGTTCTGCAGTATGCCTGTAGATCGGGTGTTTCTCCGCGTCACGTCATACCGCATCCCTACAAACGCCTGCGGTCCGGGTGTCTCTCGCCACCATGTCTCGATCCCGCTTGACGGGAGCTCGCTTCGGTGCGCCACCGTTGCCGGCAAATGGGTGGTCTCTCACCGTCATGGCTCGCTTCGCTGCGCTTTACTTCCGGTGAGAGACCACCCATCCACCGGCTTTCGGTTACAATTGCGCGTCGACCCAGTCGCCGATCTTCGCTTCGAGCATCGACAATGGCATCGGCCCGTCTTTGAGCATCTCGGCGTGAAAATCACGAACGTCGAACCGTTCGCCCAACCGTGCTTCGGCATCGGCGCGAATCTCGAGAATCTTGAGCTGGCCGATCTTGTAAGCCAACGCCTGTCCCGGAATCGCCATGAAACG
>JADFKA010000050.1 GCA_022565135.1 Pseudomonadota bacterium | reverse complement strand
GTTGAAGGTCTCGTCATCCGTACTCACAAGCCCTCCCCCGCAATCTCCAGCGCGCGCCGCAGTATCGCACTCTTCGCCAGCACTTCGCGGTACTCCCGAGCCGGTACAGAATCCGCAACGATGCCGGCACCGGCCTGAAAACTGTACTCATCACCCGAAAACACAAGGGTCCGAATCGTAATCGCCTGATCCATGTCACCGCTCAAACCAAAGTAGCCGGCCGTACCGGCGTAGAGCCCGCGCCCTACCGCCTCCATTTCCTCGATGATTTCCATTGCCCTGACTTTCGGCGCTCCGACCAACGTTCCCGCGGGAAAGCTCGCCGCAAATAAATCAAACTGATCATACCCGTCGGCCAACTGGCCCTGCACGCCGCTAACAATGTGCATGACGTGGCTGTAACGCTCAATAGCCCGGTAGGGCTCGACATACACAGACCCGGCCTTGGCAACGCGCCCCAGGTCGTTGCGCGCAAGGTCGACGAGCATGACATGCTCGGCCCCCTCCTTCGGATCGGCCAGCAGCGCTTTCTCGTTCGCGAGATCTTCTTCGCGGCTCGCACCGCGCGGCAGTGTTCCGGCGATGGGTCGCAACGATGCTTTTTTGCCGTTTAGTTTGACGAGCGCTTCAGGCGACGAACCAACAACCTTGAAGTCACCAAATTCGAGGAAGAACATGTACGGCGACGGATTCAACAACCGCAATGCACGATATACCTCAAACGGCGATACGTTCGATTGACCGCGAAATAGCACAGACATCACGATCTGGTAGATATCACCTGCCGCAATGTAATTTTTGCACGCTTCCACGCGATCTGAAAATTCATCCTCCGTGAAGCTCGCTGTGGTTGCAGATATTTTCGCGACCCCATTTCGAGCCGGTATCGCGCCATGCAAACGATGAATGACATCTTGGCGCAGCTTTTTGCGCTCATGTTCCGGACCGTCATGCAGTAACGCAACACGGCGTGTCAGGTGATCGAACACCAGCAACGATGCGGGCGCTACGAATGCGGCATCCGGAACGCTGCTTTGCGGCACTGTGTTACGCGGCAGCCGCTCGAATAATCGCACCACGTCATATCCGGAGACACCGACCAGCCCGCCCGAAAAAGGCAGCCCTTCCACATCTGGCCCCGGGCGAGGCGCCGCCGACAATGCATCGCGCAACGCGTTCAGGTATCCATGTTGATCAACAGGACGCGGCTGCATCTTACCGTTGACACACAAACTATCTGCATCCATGCGTACTTCCAGGGCGTCGCCAAATCCGAGAAATGAATAACGTGCAAGACGCTCACCGCCCTCGACACTTTCAAGCAGAAAGCGTGGCTTGAGATCATGCAGTTTGAGATACGCCGAAACCGGCGTATCAAGATCTGCGGCTATGTCGAATGGTGCTTGCATTGCTTACTTAGGCCCACAAAAAAACCCACCCCCACGTTGGCGGAGATGGGCTTTAAGATTCGTTGTAGCTCAGCTAATAGTCAGCCAGCCGCCCTCTCCTTGTGCGGCAGCCAGAACCAGTGATTGATGCGCTGAGTGATCATTGGCCGAGTATTACTGTCGCTTATACTGGCGTCAAGTGCTTTGCGTTCAACAGGTTACGCGTGTAACCATCATAACCCTCGTACGGCCGCGCTCTCGTCAAGCGGAATCGAGACATGTGGGCGATCACTCCGATATCCGAACGGCGGCCCCAACACGGATGTTCCTCGGACGGCTCGAAAGGGGCACGGTATCGGTGTGTTTGCTCGCGCGTCGTCCGCAACGCTGCGACGCAGGACGCCCAAGCAAGCGCAGGCCGATGCGAGCGAGGCAGGACGCCGAGCGAGGTTAACCGCGAGCAAATACCCGGGATCGTGCCCGAGTGCTTGGACTGCCGGCCATGCGATAGCCATGGCGGGCTGCAACGAGCGGGCCCCTAAAGATCGTAAAGCACGGGTAGGATCAGCGAGAAACCCACCCACATTATGATCGTCAGTGGTATGCCGACCCGCAGGAAGTCGGAAAACTTGTAACCGCCAGCGCTCAGAATCAACAGGTTGGTCTGGTAACCGTAAGGCGTTGCGAAACTCATGTTCGCGCCGAAGAGTACCGCCAGAACGAATGGCTCCGGACTGACGCCAAGTTGCTGCGCGATACTGACGGCAATCGGCGTACCAATTGCCGCAGCCGCATTATTCGACACCACATTTGTCATCAACGTCATGAGCAACAGGAATGCACTGAGGATCATTGGCGTCGGCAGTCCCGATGCAGCGTTGACAAAACTGATGGCGAGGAAATCCGCCATGCCTGTACCGACGAGCGCTTTACCAAGGGCGAGCGCGGTAACGATGATCATGATGATGGGTAACGACAATGAGGCCGCCGCGTCACGCCAGCCCAGGCAGCCCGTTGCGATCATCAGTCCCAGTCCAACCACCGCGCTGACGGCGATAGGCACGATGCCGAGTGCGGCCGCAAGGACCACAAAGCCCATGATTGCGAGTGCACGTTTGGCATTGTGAGTGTGCGGCAGATCGGTCGTGCCATCGAGTACCAGCATGTTGCCGCTGTCTTTGAGGTTGCGGATTGCCTCACCGGAACCCTGCACAAGCAGCACGTCACCAGCTCGTAACCGAATCATGTTGAGGTCGCCCGTGACTTGCGAGCTCGGCGCTCTTGCGCGATGCAAAGCCAGCGGCATCAGTCCGTAGCTACTACTAAATCGTGCCGCCGCGAGACTGCGCAAGTGCAAAGGTGATCCGCGCGTAATGACAACTTCAGCCAGCTGCTGTCCCTCTGCGCGCAACGGTGTCTCTTCGTCGACAGGATGCTCTATGTCGGAAATATTGAACAGCGTCGCCCCGAGTATCTGTTCATAATGTTTGAGGTTGTCGGGCGTATCCTTGACGAACAAGCGATCGCCAGGTTGTAGTTTTACGGACGGCAACTTCGCAAGGAACAGTGATTCGCTGCGCTGTATCTTCTCGATACGCATCATGCCGTGCGCTTTCGCCAGCACCTCGGAAATCGATTTGCCGTCGGCGAATCCACCTTCCCTGACATGCAACTGAGCACTGAAGATCCGTGGTGATGTATCGGGCATCGGCGGCGTGCGCTCCGGTAGCAATCGGGGCGCGACGAGCCAAAGGAATAACAGGCCAACTCCGCCGACAATCGCGACGGGCAAGACCCACTCGAACATGCCGAACTGATGCATGCCCAGATCTTGCGATATGCCGACGACAAGCAAGTTCGTCGAAGTGCCGATCGCCGTGGACATACCGCCAATGATCGTCGCGAGACCCATGGGCAGCATGACTCCGGATACCGAGAACTTCGAACGCAACGATGCGCCAACAATAATAGGCATCAACAACACAACGATCGGCGTGTTGTTCATGAATGCGCTCAATACGGCGCCTGCGCACAGCGTTATCAGTAATGCGAGTACTGGTCGTGTGGACCACGCACGTCCGACCACGGTCACGAGGGGTTGCAGTGCGCCCGTGGTCTCGAGCGCTTTACCAACCATCATCAGCGCGCAGATCGCAATCAGCGCTTCGTTGCCGAAGCCGGCAAAGAAATCACTGGCCTCCAGCAAGGTAACGCCATCCTTCTCATATGGAAAAAGTTCGAAACCTGCGACGAGAACGATAAGAATAGCGAGTGCTGAGGATTCGAGCGGAATCCGATCGCGGGTAAATAGAAACAGCGCAACCACCGTGAGGATCAATACCGCGATACCATGAACGTCAGGAGTTATCGACTGCAATGCATCCTCTCCGTGATCGGGACTGTAGACCGTATCCTAGTTCATATCCGCTCTGCAACCAGTTGTTGAGCTTCTTTTTGCTCAAGCACCGCCCATGCGCGCTGGTGTAAGCTTTTGAATTGATTAATGTTCCAATGCCCGAGAGGGGGTGGAGCCGAAAACGCACAGGCATCCGCGAATTCCAGCAATGGCAGCAAATCAGAGTAACGCGGATCGGCCGGTGCGTGCTCGGGAAACATCGACCAGGGTGACAACACGATCAGGTTGCGATGCCTGATCGCATTGAGATCAACAGCGCGACGCCAACGCTCTCGCCAACCATCACGCGCGCGGCCGCCGGGTAACATATGAGACGGATCGCAGAGATCGAGCGCCGGCAGGTTTTCGTTTTGCACCGCCAATTGATGTGATCGTGATCGCAGAATTGATTGCGTCCAGCGCAAAATGTCACCGAGGCTTTGCAAACAGGTGAACTGCTGCGGGTCGAGACGACGCTGCCGGGCGAGATCACCGAGGCCCGTCAGCACGATCGCAAGACGACGGTTCAACCAGGAATCATGTCGCATTCGCGCAGTCGGCCAGATCACGTAATCGTGCAGCGCGTCGCCCAGATCGACACAGCATTGCAACGCGTTTTGCAGCGCATTTTCGTGCAATGAATCGCGATTGTCGGCAAATCGCGCCAAATTGAGTTTCATTGTGACCCATGCAGACCCTTCCGGTACCTGTATACCAATCGATGGCAAAATCGCGCTTGCCGTTTCTGTGCAAAGCAGCGGACATTGCGGCGTAACCAATGGTGCGTATGCAGCACGGGCCAACCCGCTTTCACGCAAGCGCCAGAGCTGTAACCAAAAGCGATCATGGAGATCGCGCGCGCTGCGGTCATTGTGCGCTCGCATTTGCGTGACACCGGCAAGGAAATACAGGGGACCATTGCCCAGCGACTCACGACGCTTCAGCCACGCAAGCTCCGGAGTGATGGTGTCGGCATCAATGACGATCTCAATGCTGGTGGGGTTCACCTGCGCAACGGATGCCGTCGCATGCAGGATCTCACACAGGCGGCCGAAGCGGGCGGCTGTCCAGGGCTCCGGTCCAAGTCCTGCTGCGCTGACGGAAAGCGGCAGGCCGCTCGCCAACACATCAAAAACCCGTTCGCGAAACTGCCCCATGGCCGGCGCGAATGTGAGCACAGTTCCGGCATCGACCGACAGTGTTACCCCGGTGGCCAACAGTCCCTTATCGATGACCGGCAACATCGGCTCAACCCCCGCGTCCTGCAACTCGAGACAGATTTGCGCGACGTTACTCGCATCGGTGCGGCTCGACACATAGTCATCGCCATCAGTCACACACCGCTGGCGCGCTGTTGTAGAGATTTTCGGCATAACCTTCCTTCCCTGGACGCCGTGAGTATTGGGCATGCAGTCCTGACATTCTCGGTGGCATTGTCAGCGCTGGGCCCGTATCGTGCCGTGACCCTATCTGGGCAGCTTGGGGAGATTGTGTTTTTACGGCACCGACTGCATTACACTTGCACCACACCGGCCCAGTGAGACTCTGCATATGCCTTCTTTTGACGTGGTAAGTGACTTCAACGCTCACGAAGCGAGTAATGGAGTTGATCAGGCGAATCGCGAGGTCAATATACGATTCGACTTCAAGGGCACCGGATCGAAATTCGAGCTTGATCAGCAGATGATCACATTGACAACGCAATCTGATTTTCAACTCAAGCAGATGCTCGACATCCTGCGGCAGAAACTTTCCAAACGGGGCATCGATATCGGCTGCCTGGAGGAACAGGAAGCGCAATTCAATGCCAGCGAAGCGCGGCAGAGCGTGCTGATGCGCAAGGGCATCGAGTCCGACCTGGCCAGAAAACTCGTTAAAAAAATCAAGACCAGCAAATTGAAAGTGCAGACAGCCATTCAGGGTGACAAGCTGCGTGTCAGTGGCAAGAAGCGCGATGATCTGCAGGCTGTGATCGCGTTGCTCAAAGATGCCGATGTGAATCTGCCGCTGCAGTACGAGAATTTCCGCGACTAGCGTTGAAAGTCGACGACCTGTATCGATGAGTACCAAGGTACACAAGGCCTTGCGCCGCCAGGACATCATGTTCGAGGACAAGGACCAGGCCTTGCGTGGTGATGTGCACAGGCTGGGCGCAATGGTTGGCGCCCTGATTAAAGATCAGGGCGGTGAAGAGCTGTTTGATTTTGTCGAAGATGCCCGACTGCGAGCGATCAGGCGCCGCGAAGATAACGAAAAACCAGGCGAAGAGCTCGCCACGCTTGTCGAAAGCCTCGCTCCGAATTTTGCACTGCAGGTCATTCGCAGTTTTTCGACCTATTTCCAAATGGTTAACACGGCCGAAAAAGTTCATCGTATTCGGCGCCGTCGCGAGTACCTGCGAGAAACGGGCGACTATCAGCCGGGTGGTTTTGAGGACACGCTTGTCAAGCTTAAGGCATCGGGCATGGGCGTCGATGATCTTCAGAAACTGATGAACTCGATGCACATTGAACCCGTCTTCACAGCCCATCCAACCGAGCCGACACGGCGTACGATGCTGCGAAAAGAGCAGAACATCGTTCGCCACCTCATCGATCTGTTGAATCCGACGATGACCGCTCAGGAAACTCATGTCGCGTTGGAAAATATCCGCTTGCTGATTACGACTGGCTGGCAGACTGACGAACACCCTTCGGAGCAAATGACGGTCGCCGACGAACTGGAGCACGTACTATTCTTCCTCACCGACGTATTGTATCGAGCGATGCCGCCGTTTTACGAAGACATCGAGAACGCGATCGTGCGTATTTACGGTGAAGAGGCCGCGCAATTCAAGGTGCCGATCCTGGTGCATTTCGCTTCCTGGGTCGGTGGCGACATGGACGGCAACCCCAATGTCAACGCGAAAACGATACGCGCCACGCTTGCGCGGCAACGATCTTTGATTCTTGATCTTTATTACAAAGAATGCGCATCACTTTCTTCAAAGCTCAGCCAGTCGGCCGATCGTATTGGTATCGATGACTCCATCGCCGCGAAGACCGATGAGTATCGTCATGTGTTCCATACAGCTTATCACGAGGTTCCTGCACGCCATCGCGACATGCCCTATCGCGTTTTTTTGCGGCTCATACAACAACGCCTGCAGTCAACCTATGACGATGATATTTTCCCCTATGAAAAAGCCGACCAGTTTCACAGTGACATCCAGCTCATTGCTGACAGCCTTAAAAACAACCGCGGCGATCATGCCGGCATGTTCGCAGTCAAGCGCCTGATTCGACGTATTGATACTTTCGGCTTTCACCTCGTCACGCTGGATGTACGCCAAGATGCTGAGGTTCACCGCCGCGTCATCGGAGAATGCCTGGGCGACGATGACTGGCTCGATCGATCCGCCGAGGACCGCACCGGGCGGATCATCGAGGCAATCAGTAGCCGCGAAGGATTACCGGCAAATATCAGTACTCAGGCACGCAAAACCCTCAGCGTATTTCAAGCGATCGCATCCTGTCGGCGCAAGTACGGGCCCAGGGCCATCGGCCCGTTTATCGTCAGTATGACGCAAGGTGCCGACGACATTTTATCGGTCTTGTTGCTGGCGCAGTGGGGTGAATTGCATGACCGTCGCGGTGACGCACCGCTTGACATTGCGCCATTGCTGGAAACTGTTGATGATCTCCACCGGGGCCCGCATATTCTTCAGTCGCTCCTGTCAACCGACATATATCGCGAACATCTTTCCCGGCGAGACAATCGCCAGATGGTCATGATCGGTTACTCGGACAGTAATAAGGACGGCGGCCTTGCGTCGGCGCGTTGGGCATTGCAGATCGCGCAGGAAGCACTCGTCGAAGCCGTTACGACCGAAGATGTCGAGCTGACTTTGTTCCACGGCCGCGGCGGCACGATCAGCCGCGGTGGCAGCAAGACACACGTTGCCGTACTCGGTGCACCACCGGGAACTGTCAACGGCCGGCTGCGTGTCACAGAACAAGGTGAAATCATCAACGAGAAGTACGGCTTGCGAGGCATAGCCTTGCGTACGCTGGAACAGGTCACGGGCTCGGTGGCGCTGGCGACGGCGATGCCCAGGCATCATGGCAATGACATGCCAGACTGGCACAAAATGATGGACGTCATCGCTGTTGAGAGCCGGAGCACCTACCGTAAACTCGTTTACGACACACCGGGCTTTTACGACTACTTTCGCAAGGCCACGCCTATCGATTTGATCGAGCGCATGCGCATCGGTTCGCGACCATCGTCACGACGCTCACAATCGGGCATCGAGGATTTGCGTGCAATCCCCTGGGTATTCTCGTGGACGCAGGCGAGATGCATGTTGCCTGGCTGGTACGGCCTGGGCACAGGGCTCGCCAAAGGCGCGGAGCAGTTCGACGCAAAGCCGTTTCAGGCAATGTTCCTGGAGTGGTACTTCATGCGCGCCCTGACGGCCGATGTCGAGATGGTACTGGCCAAAGCCGATCTCGGCATAGCGCGCCTCTACTCTGAATTGGCGGGGGAATTACACGACAAATTCTTCCCTATCATCGAGAAGGAGTATGAGCTGACACGTGAACTGATTCTTGATTATTCAGAGCATGATGCCTTGCTTGAAGGCGACCGCACCTTGCAGCGCGCGATCATGCTGCGCAATCCCTATGTCGACCCGATGAGCTTGATGCAGATTGACCTGCTCGCCCGCTGGCGGGAAACGGATTGTCAGGACGGGGACGTCTTCGATGCGTTGCTCGCGAGTGTTAATGGCATCGCGCAGGGCTTACAGAACACGGGCTAATTGCTTTCCATATGTACAGATTTTGTCAAAAATTTCTGCTTGCCGCGATCGTGCTCGCCCTTGCGCCAACCGGACTGGCAGCAGACTCACCAACAGCATTCGCCCGCGTCGCAGTCGATGAGCAAGAAAAGCCAACCGCATTACAACTCGCCATCGTCACCTACGTTTCCCGGGACGACAGCAGGAACATCAGTGTCGATCTGATAAGCGCGATACACGTCGGCGACAAGGCTTATTACGCGGAGCTAAATGACCGGTTCGAAAGCTACGATGCGTTACTTTACGAACTGATCGCCCCGAAAGATACGGTCGTCGACCGAACCGCCGAAGAACGCGAGGGCTTCGTTTCCAACGCTCAGCTTATATTGAAAAGCATGTTGGACTTGACGTTTCAGCTCGATGAAATCGACTACGAAAAACCCAATTTCGTGCATGCCGATCTCAGTCCGACAGAGTTGTCGCTAAGCATGGACGAGCGCGACGAATCGTTATACGTATATTTCTGGCGTGTTTTCTACGCGTCGATGGACGAATACGCCAAAGATCCACTCGGCCTTCGTGACTGGCAGATGTTGTCGGCCGTGCTGTCCGCAGACGATGATTACGCCATCAAAATCCTGATAGCGTACGAAATGACTGATCTAAAACAGATGCGCAAGATCCTTGGCGACGATTCGGATTCGGCTGTCATTGGTGCCCGCAACGAACGCGCGATAGAAGTATTGCGGAGCACACTTGATATGGGCACAGACAGGATGCGCATCGGCA
>JADFKA010000049.1 GCA_022565135.1 Pseudomonadota bacterium | reverse complement strand
TGCAGGCCTTCGGCAAGCCCTTGTACGATTCCGGCAATGCAGATCTGGTTCACCATCTTGGCTTTTTGACCACAACCAACTTCACCAATAAGCGTGCAGGCTTTAGCGTAACAATCCATGATGGGCAGGATTCGCTCGTATGCGGCCTGGTCACCGCCGACCATGATGGTCAATTGCCCCGATTCTGCGCCGGCCTGCCCGCCGGAAAGCGGCGCATCGAGAAAGTCGACGCCCTTTTCTCGCGCTAGCTCATTAATCTCACACGCGATCCGTGCTGATGCTGTCGTGTGATCCACGATGACTGAGCCGCTGCAGGTACCGGCCAGCACGCCGTCATCGCCAAGGATTACCTGCCGCACATCATCATCATTGCCGACACAGCAAAACACGATTTCCGCATCGGCCGCTGCTTCCCGAGGTGTCGCGGCCACCGCACCACCGTATTCTTTTTGCCACGCGTCGGCCTTACTCGTGGTGCGATTAAACACCGTGACATCGTGTCCAGCGTGTGCGAGAAACCCAGCCATCGGATACCCCATAACGCCAAGACCTGCAAATGTCACTCGCATCGCACGCTCCTGCACTGTTGAATGCTAATGATGAATAATATCAATTTTGTAGCTGCGATGAGATAGCGTCCTTATGTGAGAAAAATATGATTAAACTCAGCACCTGCTTACCTTCGTCAACGCCGGTCACAATGCCATCGCGCCGATTCCGTTGCCAATCGAGATTCACAAAAGCGACGATCAGGCAGGCGCATTTCACTACACAGACGCGGTATGGGATTCAGTCCGCTCGGCTAACATCATGAATCATTTCGCCACGGTGTTTTTTGACTACTATTTGAAAGGCGATACCGAGCGCCTGGCGTATCTGCAACTCATACCAGACTCCCAGGATGGCGTTTAATCAATGGAAAATGGGCAAGCAACGGACAGACACACTTATTGGAAGGGGTTCCCGCAATACACCGCCCGCGGTTTGCTGTTCGAGCATCGTCAGCCTGCGGAGTAATTCCCTGCCTGTCAAAAAAAGGGCCCCCGTATGGGAGCCCTTCATTATCAATTGAAGTCCTTGGTGAACCTCGCCGAAATCGTCGTTGGTCGTAATCTCACACCGTAAATCTGACCCGCGCAGGTGCTCGGAATACACTCTGTGTCGTGATAAACCGTCTCGTCCGCACCGGTGGCATTCGAGATGAACAAGTCCACCGACCAGTCGTCTTTCCCGAAGCCGCCACTAATATCGAGCGTTGTATACGAGGGGAGTACACCCTCTATGTCGTTTTTGAACCGGGCAAGTCTGGAATCCCGATCGCTTTGGTGAACTAACACGCCCTGCAAATAGGCGTCGAAGCTCCCCATCGGGAAGTGATAACGGGCGACGATGTTGTACTTTACGTCGGCAGTGATGGGTAAGCGAGTCCCCTTGGGGGCCAAGGGGGTGTCATCGGCCGTTCCGTCGATGTCATCGGGACCGCTATCAAGACAACAGTAGTCGTCCTCCAACTGGGAATCGTAGAAGGATGCCGCTGCCGAAAGTCTCAGCCTGTCGGTGGCGAGCCACAGAATGTCAACTTCGATTCCGTCGACTGACGCTGAAGGTCCGTTGTCAACCAGCGTGATGGCATTATCTCCGGTTAAGCCAATCTGGATGTCGTCCCAGTCCTGGGTGAACACCGCACCGTTGAACTGGAAGCGGTTATCCGCCCACTGGGTTTTCCAACCAACCTCAACGTTGGTCAGGAAGTCGGACAGGTAGGTCCCCAATGAGGGTCTGCGCTGGATGCCGCCAGGGCGGTAGCCCTCCGACCAGGTGAAATACACCATGTGGTCATCGCTGACATTCCAGGACAGGTTGACTCGGGAGACGTTGCCGCTTTCTTTTTGTGTCTTGTCAACATTCAGGCAGGGCTTGTTTTTGAAGGCCTCCTGACCATTGAAGGCAGGCGTCCAGCCCACATTAGGGATGAGGCTCTCGTCCTCCGGAGTCAATGGGTCGTCGGCCATAAACTCCGTTAGATCGCACTGTCCTTCCCCGTCGGTCCCCCAATGGCCTATCCAAGGCTCGGGAAAGCCGAAGAAGCCCTTAACATGGACTTCGGGTTCGAAGAATCTCGTGCCGACCGTCAGCTCCAGAGCGTCAGTGATGTCGAAACTGATGCTACCGAAAAAGGCTGTATCGCGGTCGGTTCGGTCCATGCTATTGAGGTACACCGTGTCCGTGAAGTTCGGGTCCCCTCCCCCGTTCATCTGCGTTGACGGCGCAACGCCTCCCTCGACCTCCCAGTGCTGCTCGAAGTCGTGGTACTGTTTCTGCGAGAAAACGCCGAGCAGGGCGCGAACGCGCTTCGTTGAGTCCGTGCTGATCCGCAGCTCGTGGTTCGTCTTGGTGTATCTGTCGTCGTTGGTATACGCCGCGCCCGACATCGTACGCGTGCCAACCAGGGCCGGGTCATAGGCACACAAATCGTCCGGATCTGTAGGATAGAGAGGACAATTCGCCGGATCGGCAAATTGATTCGTAAAGGTGCGCGCGCCGGTCCCGGAAAAATGCAGGTCGGCATAATAACCGGTTGTCCCAGACACGTCGTACCAATACGAATAGTCCGAATAATCGGTCGATCCTTGAACTTCACGATCCAGGTAAGAGCCCGCATAGACCACATCGAAATTACCGATACTGCCTTCGATGGTAAGGCCAATCATGGACCACTCATCGTCGAAAAATTCGTCTTTGAAGTGCGTGACGGCATAGTCCCCAGGAACAAAGTCGCTGAGATCGTCGGCCCAGGCTCCCTCTGACTCCGATTTTTGGTACATCAGGGTCGGCGTCACGGTCCAGTTGTCGCCCAAGTCGACTTGCAGCGCGACACGCGCGCCGATCGTGTCTAGGGTGTTGTAATCTTTCTTGGCCTTGTCGGTATTCGTCAGCGTGATGTCATCGGCGGTGCAATCCACGGACGAATCGCAAAGATTGAGAGGATTCATTGGGTCTGGTGAAGCCGGGTCCTCAATATTTACAATGCCCGGGAAGGTCCTGCTGCCCAACACATTGTCGATCCAGCCCGCATCGTTGCGCGACCAACCCACCAGGCGAATAGCCGCATTATCGCCGATCGGCGCGTTGACGTAGCCCTCAACCGTGTAACCGGTGCCGCCTTCATCGACACTGTTGACGCTCACGCTGACGCTCGAGGAAAACCCGCTGGCATCCGGTTTGTTCGTGATGACGCGGATGGTACCGGCCTGTGAACTAGCGCCATACAGTGTGCCCTGTGGCCCGGCAAGCACCTCCACGCGCGCGACATCGTACATGTGTACATCAATATTGCCCTGAATGGTTGTCATCGACAGCTCGTCCAGGTACATGCCGACGCTCGGTAGCGAGGTAGTCGCCTGACCGTCACCGGAAGTCGCAATACCGCGCATGTAAACCAGGTTGAAGCTCGAGCCGGCGGCCAGGTTCGGAGTCATGGCCACAGCCGGTAGCATCTGCGTGTAGTCTTTAAAATTCGTCAGATTTAATTCTTTGATCGACTCGCTGCCCAAAGTCGAGATGCTGATCGGAACGTCTTGCAAGTTTTGGGCGCGCTTTTGCGCGGTGACTATTATCTCTTCGATCGCCAAGGCTCCCTCTTGCGCTAACAACGTCGGGCTCGCGAGTGCCAGCACAATACCTGCTGCGACCGGGGTGCGTGATATGTTGTGTGAGTTACTACTGGGTTGGGAAACCTGCATTGCCATTCTCCAATAATTGTCTAAATTACAACAGAAATGTAATTCTGATTACTGCAACACTATAACGGAATTACGACCGGCGTCCAGTCTCATTACGACCGGCTGTTGTTTTCTAGCGACACGGGTATTGGTCTAAGGAAAACTGTCACAACTGGTGGTTCTATTCGGGTACTACCGGATAAGACTCCAGTACGTCCCCAAGCGCCGCTTTGAGAGGGTCCAGCCACTTTTCGTAGTGCTGCCATTGCTCAACGCCTTCGCGATAAATGGGTTGCCGGACCTGCTCGGAGCTCGCGGTCCGCACCGGGCGGTCGCTCTCGAAAAAGCGCAAACACTCTGTTTCATATTCCAGACCGCAATATTCGAGCATTTCGCGAACGACCGTTTCCGTGTCCGCGACAGTATCTTCGTAGAAGACACGGTGGACTCGCCCCGGCAAGACTTCATCAATATGCGCCATCAGAGCCACGTAGTTGCGGTAGAAGCGGCCAATGTCCTCGAGACTGTAACTGTAATTCTGACCTCGAGCGTAAAACTGTTTGAAGTTGGAAAAACAACAGCCCATCGGATGGCGGCGTGCGTCAATGATTTTGGCATTGGGCAACACCGTTTGAATAATGCCGAAATACAGGAAGTTATTCGGCATTTTATCGATGAAGAACGGTCGATCTGTCTTACGATAAATTCGCGTGTTCTCAATGTATTGCTCACCAAGAGCCCGCAATTCTGCTGCATTCTTTTGTGCAAGTACGGTGGCATACACCGCAATTTCACTCGAATCCGCCTCCTCACGCAGGCTGTGCGCCAGCGTAATCATTTCCGGCAGCTCGGACGTCCCTTCGATAGCCGAATGACAGGAAAGGATTTGTTCGAGCAAGGTCGATCCAGCGCGCGGCATGCCGATAATGAATATCGGATCCGGTGCCTCGCAGCCCATCCCCGCGCGCTCCTCGAAGAACTCGCGGCTGAATCCCTGAATTAGAAGCTCGGTTCGGGTCGTGATGGAGTCTGCATCATACGGATGATCGGAAAGGTACAAGGCATTGCCGTCGGCGTAATGGCGGAAGGATTGCTCGTAATCTCGGGCATCCTCGTAGGCTTTGCCCAGTGCAAATTGGAAGTGCCAGCGGTTTTTGTTGCTAAGTTTAGCATCGGCGATCTGCCGCTCCATTTCCGACAGATCATCCTGGTCAAAACGAGAGGTCTTGAGATTCGCGATGCTCCAGTAAGCTTCGCCCAGTTGAGGATCGAGCTCGATACTTTTGCGGTATGCCTGGATCGATTCTTCCTGGCGACCTTCGGTTTTCAAGACATGCCCATAACTTAGCCAGATTCTGGCATTTTCAGAATATTCGGCCAGCAGTCGTGAGTAGATCTCGCTCGCTCGTTTAAATTCGCCAACTCGGCTTAGAATCACGGCAGCAAGATTACGATAGTTCGGTCTCTCAGGGTCGGCATCCAGGCATTGTTCGATCTGGACCAGCGCCCTCTGCGAATCTTCACATCGCTGCAGCAGCAAAGCGTAGTTATAGCGGGCTGCCGTGAAACTCGGCGCGAGTTCGAGGCAACGCAGCAGCAGATTTTTGGCTTCGTCATCACGGCCGCAACGTATTGCAACCTCAGCCAGCATTCGTATCGCAGGAACATCCGTTGGTTTCTGCATCAGGTGTTTCTTAAGAAGTCGCTCGGCGATCGCGACATCATTTTTGATCATCGCGGCGGCCGCCTCCCGCAACAGTGGATCGCGAGTCGAGCATTGGATATGGCGCGCGTAGGCTGTGTCAGCGCCTTCAGTATCGCCAGTGGCCATGAGGTGATCAGCGAGAACTCGCCACGCTTCGGGGTGTTCCGGCTGGTATTGCACGGCTTTCAGCAGAGCCTCGATCGCCTCGTCGCCGCGACCCACGAGGCCAAGTGACGCACCGTATTCGAAGTGCGCGGCCGCCCATTTGTGCTGCGCATTCAACAGTGGCTCCAGCACTTCCAATGCGGCTTGAGGATCGCTTGAACGACGCTTGGCCATGGCCAAGAACAACATGGCAGGCGGATGATTCGGGATCGATTTGAGGATTTCTTGCGCCTGCTCGGCGGCGAGAACCGGGTCAACGTCAAGAAGCTGTGCGGTGCGTTCTAAGGCGACTTCCAGCGACCCGGCAGGCTCCGATTCAGTACTCATGGCCGCAATACTAAGCCCATGTTTCAGCAAGGACAACGATCAGGCGCTAACGTCCTTGCCCTCGTACGACTACGGTCGTGCCGACTTCTGGCGGCACATCTACGCTGGCAAACAAGGATTGATTAAAAGCAAAACCGGTCTCAGTAGCTTTCAAAAAGACCCCATCCCAGGCTTTTTCTTATTCCAACGCGCGCTTTTCGTGGACACGAATCGCGATCTTCGCCTGAATCTCGTCGAATAGTTCGTCGCGGAGCCCGATGATCTTGAACATTTCCACAACCATGAAAAATGGCGCTGCGAGGTTCGCCTGAATCGGGTGTTTTACCAGTACTGGCATCGATTTTTCGACAGCATGGCCGATGAACTGCGCGGCGTAACCACCGAAAAACGCCAACGCCGCAATCGTGCCTGACGTTGCCATTGGCTTGACGCCAATAAATCCTGCCACTGCCGCGATGAGCATCGCGAGTACCAGAAACGCGATCGCAAACTGTCTGTCGAGCGTCATATAAAAAACGAAGAATCCAAGCATCGCGATGTGTGCAAGGTTGATCGTGATACCGCTGATCTCGACACTTGCCCAGGTAAGCGGTATCAGGACGCCGAGCATAATCGTCGGTATCCCGATCGCGTGCACCAAGACGTTAAACGGATGTTGATGCGCTGCCGCGTAGTCGGTCAGCATGTCCATCAACTTGCCATCGTTGTTCATCGCGGTGCCTTGCCGAAAACTGAAGTTAATCTACCACGATCGTTACGCGGTGATCGTCGCACAGCGCGAATCTGTATACTCACATCGGCACTAACGAGGAGCAAAATATGGGTATGTCAGGCAACCTATAATGAGATCAAAGAATTGGCGAGAACTTGTTGAAATTACAGGAATTATTAGTATCGTTGCGTCAGTATTGCTATTGGCCTGGGAGGTGCGACAGTCAAATCAAATCGCATCGGCCGAGTCGGAATTGCATCTGACCGGTATCTACAACACGATCAACGTGGAGCGCGCCTCAAACCCGGACTTCGCAAAGCTGTTCTTGAAACTGGAAGCGCCCGAAAAACACCTGACTACTGCGACCGAAGGATCACAGATTCGGGGCCTCGCCTGGCACATGGTGGATGTCATGTGGGCAGTACAAAGCGCCTTCGATAACGGCTTGCTGTCCGTCGCGGTACTCGACGACTACAAAGCAGATCTGACCTATCAGATGGATCGATGGCCAGGAATCCGGCCGCACTTCGTATTTATCTATGACAGCCACCCGTCTCTGCACGACAAAGAGATTTTTGCGCCGATTGCTGCTTACATTGCGTCACAACGGGTCGAAACCGAGGAATAAGTGAGCTCCCTGGCACATGAGACTGTGATGAAGGTCATCAAACCGCAGCAGCCGTCGATCGTAGACACGGTCGCCGAAATTCTCAGGAGTCTCGCGTGAGCCTGACAACGATGGCCCTTGTCCTGGTATTCCTTGTCGCCATCTGGTGGCTGATGCGCAGTAGGCGGGCCACTTTGCTAGAGGAATCCAAACCGGCGCGGCGCGGCGGTAATCTGGACTCGGCCTTTCACGCCGTATCGATAAAATTCACGAGCGATGCATGTGACGGCGCCAAGGCTATGGCCGGCAGGCGGTTTCTTGCGTCGGCAGCGCCAAGAATGCCGCTTCCTGAATGCAAGGTTGCAGTGTGCAATTGCCGATTCTCGCATTACGACGATCGCAGAACGGGCAAAGATCGGCGCAGTCCTTTTGTCCCGGGTGGCGGATCCATTGGTACGAGTTCTTATGAGCAGGAGCAACGCCATGGCTCAGATCGACGCCATGATGACGATAGTCGCTAGCCTCAGTAACCGTAGGCAGTGACTGTCTGCTCGTAATGCCGCAGATCCTGTTCGTGCCGCGCACGATCGGCGATGAGCGCCTCAATCTCGGCCTCGAGTTCCCCGGTACGTTCGGAAAGATCCTTGAGATCCGCAAGCAACAAGACACGATCCTGGATGGACGTATTCGCGCCGATCAACAGCGCCTCCGTGTCACGCACCTCGCCTTTGATGGCCTCCACCTCACGTTCCTTGTGGTAGATCTGGGAACTGGCCGAACTTACGTAGGATCGCAGCGTATTCAGCTGTTGCCCAACGCGATATGCATCGAGAAACTCTGGCTCGAGGTCAGCGGCGCAGACGCCGTTGTACCGACCCCCGTTCGCACCAAGATTGAAGCCACGACCCGGCTGACAGAATTCCACAAGTCCCTGGCTCCTGCCCTGTTGATAGCTCTGGAAGTCCGCCGTAATGCCGTGTTTCGCGCAGGCCTTACGATGCTTGCTAAACCGTTCCGTCGTTAAGCCACGCGCCCCATCTTCGTAACCAACCGCAGACCAGTCACTCGTGGCACATTCGTCGCCACTCATCGTTGCACAGCCGGTAATGCCGAGAATTAGCAGCGATACACTGATGCCTGCCCATTGTCTATTCATTGCGAACCCTATTCGTCATCTGACGCCAAGATAGCATCATGAATACGCGAACACGGCTGAACCAGGGCTGAAAAATGCGCATTACGACCCACTCGGAACCTAACCATTGTGACCTATGTCACAGTGACGGGTTCGCGCGCCCGATACCCTGAGAAGTACCAAAAAGGACGGGGTTAACGAATGGATGTCGAGAGCATAAGTGGCGCGGCGACCGTCGCGCTGACGAGCACCTTTATCTTCGTTCTGATTGCCAAATCCTGGCAACTGGTCGTGCGAACGATCGGCTCAAATCCCAGCTTCTCTGACAGCATCATGCACGAATCAGCGCAACGATTTCGCGACGAATTCGAGCGCCTGAATAGCGAGCAATCCACGTTTCTGAGCGCAGTAGTGGTGTTCGCCGTTCTGTTTGCTGCTGCGTACGTCCTGAATGCTGAACGGCTGTTTGTCGGGTATCCTCATTGGCAACTCTATTTATTGCTCGCTGCACTGTCTGCCGGTGCGCTACTTGCAGCCTATCGCCTCGCCAAGACCGTGCGCGCCAGGCGCCATGTGAAACTCAGGCGCGATGCCAATATTGCCATTGGGCACGAACTGCAACGCATGGCGACCATTCTCGGACGTACCTACCACGATGTTGAAACGTCAGCCGGCATCATCGACCACATCGTCGTTGGCCAAAACGGCGCTTATGCCATCAACGTGGTTGCTCGGCGTTCTGTTCGCAACGGCAATGTTGCATTGCAAGGCAAAGAGCTGCTCTTTACACCCGTGAACAAAACGCATTCAATCGTCGCGACCTCGGCGATGATCGCCAGCCTGGAACGAGAATTTCGTCGCCTGCTCGATCATCGTGTTCGAGTTCGATCGGTCATTGCCATCCCGGGGTGGGACATTGCGGAGCAAAGCAGCGACGACCACTTGCTTGTGAATGAAAGAAATCTGCCAATGCTCGGCGGCTGGAAAGATCAGGCGGATTTCCTGTTGAACGAGGACGTCGACGCCCTGCACAAACTCCTGACCTCACGCTGCAGGC
>JADFKA010000048.1 GCA_022565135.1 Pseudomonadota bacterium | reverse complement strand
ACCACTTCGTCGAGAACTGGCGCGCCATGATCGTCGTCATCGACAAGGGCGAGATGCGGCAGGGTTACTGCCGCGGTCGCCGGCCTATCTGATCTATGCGTCAGATCGAGCGCGTGGTTTAAGGCTTCGATGCACGACGTCTGGATTTAGTCTGTCGCCCGTCCGATTTACTGTAAAGACTTCTGTGCACTGAGACCACAGTCATTGAAGTCAGGCCCGGAGACAAGCAATATTCGAAGGTCCACCATTACAGAGACAAATGTGACGGCATTCTTATCACCCGTAGCTTATGTCAAGAATGTGTTTCGGCACATCGTACTGCTGCTCATCGTCTCGGCGCTGACCGCCTGCGGCGGTGGTGACGGTGACAGCTATGGCGGCGGTGACCGTGCCCAGGTTACTTATACTTACCAGGTACCGGCCACCCTGAATGACGGTTGGGAGGTTGGGCACCTCGATGATCACAGCATCGACACTGATCTGATTACATCGATGATGAACGGCATCGTAGGATTTCAATATACAGGCATCGATTCCATTTCTATCGCCCGTAATAACACGCTGGTTCTGAATCAGGTATTCCGTACTCAGTTGGACGAGTTCGACTCCTGGACCAACAACACGCGACTGGACATGCACATACTCCATTCCACAAGCAAGAGTTTCACGTCGGCGCTTGTCGGTATCGCAATCGATCAAGGGTTTATCAGCGACACGGATGCATTTTTCTATGAGCTGTTCGCCTATGCCAGCTATGACAATTGGGATACACGCAAGGCGAACATGACGCTTGATGACGCATTGACCATGCGCTTCGGCATTCTGTGGGACGAATGGAGCGAACCCTACGGCGCTCCGGATAATTCGCTGACTGTTTTGACCGCAAATAACGACGACTACGCGAAGGCGTTACTGGATCTCCCTATAGACGCGGACCCCGGCACAAACTTTGTCTATAACACTGCAGGGTCCGTCGCGATCGGTCAGGCACTCGAGAACAGTGTCGGTGTACCCATGGCAGATTTCGCGGCCGTGCATCTATTTGCTCCACTGCAGATCGTTAATGTACGTTGGGGCGAGACACCAACCGGGCTGCCCAATGGTGGCAGTGGTCTATTCCTGACCACGCGCGACATGGCTAAGTTTGGACAACTATTCATTGACAGAGGTGTCTGGAATGGTGAACAGGTAATCAGCGCAGACTGGATAACGCGCTCTGTGCAGCCCTATACCACGCTGACCTGGACCGATACATCGGGCTATGGCTACCAGTGGTGGATCGATCGCTTCTTTGTGAACGGTCAGCAAATCGATTCGTACTCGACGCGCGGCTATGGCGGGCAATACATCTTTTGCGTGCCGTCGTTGCAACTGGTTGTCACGTTCACAGGGAGTAATTACGGTAACGACGGCGCTGGTCAGTCGTTCGAAATGATGCAGCAGTACATTCTGCCGGCAATGTTATAGGCATCAGTCACCGAGCGCCGCCGTCACGGCTCTGAAAAATTCACGTTGCAGCGCCCAGTCACCTGCTTGGCTGGCGGCATCACGAGCACTGTGTTGTGCAATCACAAGTTCATGCACGGGATCGATATGAATGGCCTGACCGAAGATTCCTGACGCTGCGTACACCCCTTCGCCCCTGAGCCACCACAGGTAGCCGTAAGCTGCGCGGCCCTTCGAAGGCACTGTTGAGTCCGCCATCCAGTTGTCCGGCAACACCTGGGTGCCATCGGCAAGGTAGCCATTGCGCAGTGCGAACAGACCGATGCGGCCGTAGTCGCGCAATGAAGCGCTCAGGCCACTGCCACCGAATTCACCGCCGCCCGCCTCAGTGAGCTGCCAGTTGCCGTTAAATTCCATGCCAAACGGTTGCCAGATTTTCTCCGACAGGTAGGTTGAGAGGTTGTTGCCAATCGCAGCACGCAACAGTGTGCCAACCAGGTTGGTTTCCGCGGTATTGTAGTTGAATGTTTCGCCCGGTTCGGCAACTCGGGGCTTTTGTTTCAGGTATGCGTACACACTCAGCGTATCCCACTGCATCGTGTTGATATCGGCTTTGCGATCTGCATAGTCCTCATTCCCTTCGACACCCGATGCCATCTGCAAAAGATTGCGAATGGAGGTGCGGTCGTAGGAAGAACTTTTCAGACGCGGCAGATAGTCGCTCACTTTCTCGTCAATGCTTTCGATATAGCCATCGTGAATCGCCGCGCCCACCAACATGGAGGTGACAGATTTCGCGACTGACCAGGACAGCCACAACGACTCAGGCGTATTGCCGAGCTCATAGCGTTCGTAGACGATCTTGCCGTCCTTAATGATGAGCAACCCAGCAACATTGTGGCGCTTTACGTAATCGTCGATCGTGACTACGGTATCCTCGTATTCAAACTGCAACTCACTGAGATCAACCCTGTCGTACGGAAGCGGGAACGGGTTATCGCCTGCCCAGATGCCCCTGGTCCAATAGAGCCGGTTGATGTTGCGAAATCCTGAAACTTTCTGCTCGGGCGTCCAAAACAGAATGTCGTCCCCTGGTCCGAAGTATTTATGGTCATCAGCCGGGTCGATAACGGGAGCGTCTGCAAAAACAGGCATCGCCCACGACGCGGCCATTACACAAGCTACGATGATGAAAAAGTGACGCATCGAGTGTCCCTAAAGAGAATGAGTGACGCATGATATCAAGCGCATACACACATTTTGCTTATTCGCGGCGATCGGCGCCTTGTGGCAGGTATCGCTCACCGCGATGCCAGTTACGCGCATCAAACGGGCTGCCGTCTACGACGAATTCCTGCATCGGAAACAGGAATCCCTCGGATTTCGGGTTGATTCCATAGCCATAGACAAAGTGGCGACGCTGTCGCGGCGCACTCGGATCTATAGAAAACACTGACATCCCGTCGAACTGTACATCTATGTCCAGGATATCGGCGATGGTCGCCGGAACATCGATGATGGACGTTGGCGCGTCCGATACATTGTAATCGTCGGTGGATCCTGGAGGCTTAATCGCGAGAACCGGAATAGCCATGGCAACCGTCATGGAGGCCACGCCTGGTTCGCTGCCACTAGCTTCCCTACCGGATTCGTGCAGCTGCTCGACTGGTACCCATGCTCCATGATCGGCCATCAAGACGATGAGACTGTCGTCATAAATTCCCAATTCCCGCATGCGCTGCAAAACTTTGAGCACTTGCAACAGACCACAGCGCGCCTGCGTAGTCACTGTCTCTCTGTTCGCGGCTCTCTTGCCATCGTATTCACAACGCTCATTGCCGACCGTCGGTCGATGACTGAGCATTACGTGAATCATTTTGTAGACGGGTGCGTCTCGATCGACCGACATACGTTCGGCCAGTTGTCCCAGGAACGCGAGATCCGAGAAGTACTGCATCTGCAGATACGCCTCGGCACGTACCTTCGCCTGGAACACCCAAAGCTCGTCGCGATACACAAGTGCTTTGGCGAAATGCGGTACAACACGAAACAGCGCCAGATCCATCAGCTTCGCGGAATCATTCTTGATGTAGTCCAACCGAGTTACGTGATCGCTGTCCGTAATTCCGTACGCATGCGTATGTTGCGCCTGGCTGTATATATTTTTGAGCCCAACTGGTGCAGCGATATCGACTTCAAAGCCGGCGTCATAGACCGCACTGAGAATTGTATGACCTTGCAATGTCTCGCTGATGAAAGCATCGACCGGTATATGATTGCGGTATAACTTGCCGCTCACCAAAGCAGGCAACGACAATTGCGTGTAAGGATAAGCACCCAGATTGTTTTGAAAAACCGTGAAACCTTGCAAGTCCTGCCGTATTCGGGCACTGCCCTCGACGATCTCGGCAAAGATGTCTGACTGAAAACCGTCCATGACGATGTGAACGACGTTTTTGTTACGCGAGAACCTGGTCATGGCATCAAATCCCGCCCTGCTCGACGCGTTACTGGATCGTGTGAAGATCTGGCTTGCGTCGCTGCTCAGCGTCGCCACTGTACCGATCGATTGAAAAGCGAGCGTCGCAATAGCCGTGTAGACGAGTGTATTGCCGAAGCGCTTATGGCCGTTCCATGCAAGTAGTAATACGGATGTCCATATCGTGAGGTCCAATACGCCCCGCCACGAGCCTGACAGCCATTCGATTTCCCGACCGTCCAGCACACCGTAATCCCAGACGAGTATGTTGCCCTGCAGCCAGAGGAGCACAGCAAGCGCCGATATAAGGGCCAGGAAGCGGCTGAGACCGGTCCTAGTCATGACGGCGCCCAGCAGACCGAACGCACTGATCAATAACACCATAAACGGCAGGTACACGCGCAATAATTCAACAAACGATGCAGAAAACTCGTCAACATTACCCGCATAAATAGATAGCGTCACAAAGCAACACAGCGTAAGCGTCGGAATCGCGCCAATCGCTGCTGACTGCATGATTCTATTGAATGGTGGTGACATATCAGCTTCGATCGAACCAGTACAGTGTTCGCCCGCTAGTCGAAATCTGTGCGGACTTCACGATTCTCGTGTGGGCCGACAGCACGTTCTCAAAGTTTGACGCATCATAGTCGTCAAACAGATCATCACGCATCTGCAACAACCGCTGCACCATCGGATCGGACTTCGGCACGAACTCGATCACCCCATGGCGCGCCATGCCAACTAACCATTCGATCAACTGATCCAGCGGAATGTTTTTTGCGATGGCCAGGTGGTGAATTAGCGCCAGGGCAAGAACTGCATCACCGTGCGCACGCTCCTGCAATCCCCGCCGTTCCGACTGCAGCCAACCCTGACTGGGGCTGGGGTTTGCCGCATCCAGATGCAGCGGAAGGAAATTCAGGGACTCTCTTACCGCCCGCCGGTACGCATAGTCTAGGGCTCCGTGATCAAAGTCGAAGCCGATCGCGAGTTTGGCACCATTGGCGAGCGCCAACGCCGAGTAATCGCCCGTGTTACAACCGACATCCAGAAGCAGCGCCGGCTGCACGCTGTTGACGAATTCCGCAACAAATTTCTTCTTGTTCGATGCTTCCTCTTCCGCGTAACTGTTGTCCTGTGCATAGTCCTGCCAAACCGACTTGTCGTCTGCCTTCGGCTCCAATTTTGAAATCCAACGCCGAAGACCATGCAGTATTTGCTCAAAGCCAATGCGCGGCAACCGCTTCGCTTTGGCCTTCTCGATGGCATGCCCAGAGACGAAGGATGACTTTTGCAGGCGAGCCTGAAGATAAACGTTCGTTAAAATGTTCCAGGACAGCCGACTGCGCCACGGCAGTACCTTGCTTAGGTCCTCGGCCGTAATACCTTCCAGCGCACCGCGATACCAGGCGTTGTGCGCGATACCCGCTGAGGATCGCAACAGGAGCGGGTTGATAAATTGCTCGCAGAACTGTCGGTGACCCACCCAGTACTCGCCGTCCGTGTATTGGCAGAATGACAGGCTGTCGATGAAGATCGGTCTGGCACCGATGAACTGCACGTTATACGCAGTAGCATCTGTCAACGTGACATTTTTCTTCAAGGCCGCTTGTTGCACATCCAGATGCAGCAATGCAGCTTCTTTGAGCGCGGGGAAAGACCATTCATAGGGATAAGAGATGAAAGGAAGCCTTGGATGCTCAAGAACGATGCTGGCATCATCACCCTGTTCTCCCAGGACCTTTTTGGCGACGACCGTCTCGGCGACAAGGTCGCCTTTCGTGACAAGCTGATCGATAAGGCCGGATGATCGAACGAAATTGAAATCGTCAACGGCCATGGGCATAACCGTCCGAAAAATACGTTCACCTACAGTATAAATTCGGCCCCTGCGATCCCGAAAAGAACCCGGTTCGGTGGATACTTGTGTCATTTACAAGTCGTTGTGCGCATGGGAGTCCTGAGCCTGTTCCGCCTCGCCCGCCTCGTCGCGAGAATCTTCAGCCAGGGTCGAGATGAATGCCTTGAACCGGTACCAGTAGAGCCGTAGCAGACCCATCGCAACGGCGATCCCGGCAAGCGCACTTTGCAAGATGATGCTACCGGTACCCGGGTCGAGATAAGCGTAACTCGGTGAGGCGTAAGCAAAGCACGCAACCCCGACTGTGATTACCTGTGCGGTGCGAGTTCCGTTCGTGTGAGCCATTTTCGCCTCCAGACATGACGGACACCCAGTGCCCAACCGTTTAATCCATCAGCGAGTATCTTATCGTTGAACATTGTGTGAATCATGGTCATCTGTGTGACCTGATTCACAGTTTTGCGGCAACGGCTCGTCATAGCCAAGGCAGCCGGACACCGCCCCAGACGCGGTCAACCGTTCGTTGTCCGCAACCGACTGCACCATCAGCAGAAACCGCGAGTATCCTCTAACGACGTCAAGCCGTTCCTGTAACAACCTGGGAAGGTCATTCTTGCGGCTTTTTTTCACGACGACGTAGTCTCGCCCGGGTCTATCCAGTAAGCGATCCAGCTCTTCAGGCGATGCCGCAATAGCAACGTTTCCAGCCGAATAGAAATTCGCGGAATACGGCGGCTTGTATAGATAGACCAACCGCTCCACATCGGTCCTGTTTTGAACATATTGGATCAGGTCATGCTGTGATCTGTCCGCCAGGCGCTCGTAAATTACGAGCGGTCCCAGAACCACGAAGAGAATTGGAATGATCCAGGCAACGTGCAGAAGCGAGCTATTTCGCACGACGAGTGGCCTTGCCAGGAGCAGGGCAAACGCCGGCACGCCCGGCAGCACGTAAGCAGGCAGGATGTTCCCCGCAAATGAAAAGAACACCATGGGTGTCACCGCCCATAAAACAAGATATCGATGCCAGTCCGAAAGTGCGGGCCGCGATTCGTCTCGCCGCCATCGTATGAAGACCAGCAACGCAACTAGAGACCAGGGGAAAACACTGCCTAGCCAGAATGGCCAGATCATACCCTTGGGTTCGGCATGCGCAGTGCCATAGAGGTCGCCTGTCCAGCCACTGTCCACGAATCGCAGCCAGTGCTCCCCAACAAGAAAGTAATTCAAAAACCCTGGTGTTTTCATTTCGGCTGCGAGGTACCAGGGCACGGCGATGACTACAATCAGGGCCAGGCCCAGGCCCCATGGTAGTTGTCGGCGCACTGCTCTCCACTGGCGTCGCCACAGTACCCACGCTACGATCGGCACGAGGCTGAGTACCCATGCTACCGGGCCTTTGGCGAGCAAGCCGAGCGCCAATGCGACAAAAAAGACATAACCCCATTGGGTTTGCCGACCGATGACCGCACGCCAAAACGCCACCATGACAAACGTTGTGCAGAGGAGCAGGACCGGGTCAGTCATTACGGCACCAGCGCTCACAAATCCGAGGCCCGAAGTCAGAATGATTGCCCCGGCAGCCAGACCCGTTGTCAGATCATGAGTGGTCTTGCCAAAACTGACGATGACCCACACACATCCGAGTAACAGCAGAAAAACGGGCAAGCGGGCTGAAAATTCGGATACGCCGAATGCCTTGAAGGATGCAGCCGTGAGCCAGGTCGACAACGGCGGCTTGGCCCAGAACGGCACGTCGACTTCTATTTGTGGCGTAATCCAATCTCCGCTGACCAGCATCAAGCGCGCGATCTCGCTGTAGCGCGCCTCAGTAGTGTCAGCGAGCGGATACGCACCGAGCGTGGCCAGGCGAATCGCGGTAGCCACCAGCAGGATGGCGATGCAAGTCCGTGCCAGGCGGCTCATGCGTGAATGGCGGCCATCGCGGATGTTGATGCTTGCACAGGCAACGGCAACTTCGGCAGATTCGTCGAGCGAACCAGATACATCGGTCGGCGCTTGGTTTCTAAAAACATTCGGCCGAGATACTCGCCGAGCACACCGATGGCGAGAAGTTGCACGCTGCCGAGAAACGTTATGGTTACCATTAGCGCTGGAAAACCTGCGACCGGGTCACCATAGACCATGGTTTTGACGACAATGACAAGGCCGTATACGAACGCGCCGAGTGCTGTGATCAGTCCGATGTAGGTGGCCAGGCGCAATGGCGCGATACTAAATGACGTGATGCCATCGACTGCTAAACCAAGCAACTTGCCGATGGGCCACTTGGAGTCTCCGACGTGCCGTGCCTCACGCCGGTACGGCAATTCGATGTAATTAAATCCGACCCACGCATACAGACCCTTCATATACCGGTTACGCTCGCGTAGTTGCTTGAGGGCATCGACCGCGCGCCGACTCAGCAGGCGAAAATCGCCCACGCCGGGCGGAATATTCACCGGACTTAGCCAGCTCAGCAGGCGGTAGAAGACGCTAGCGCTGACTCTTTTAAACAAGGTGTCGACTGAGCGGTCAGCGCGTTGCATCGCCACGACATCAAACCCTTGCCGCCAGGCCGACACCATCTCGACGATACACTCGGGGGGATCCTGCAGATCGGCATCAATCAACACCACTGCATCGCCGCGGGCGTGGTCGATCCCTGCACTCACGGCCAGTTCTTTGCCGAAGCGACGACTCAAATCAATGACACCGATGCGGCAATCTTTATGTTGGAGCATTTTAATAACGTCGATGCTGTCATCGGAACTGCCGTCATTGACGAACAGTATTTCAACATCAAGGGCTAGTGATTCCAGAGCACCGCTTAGTCGCCTGTGAAATTCAATCAAGCCTTCTGACTCATTGAGTACAGGCACTATCACCGACAACGTCGGGTGGCTTGCGGCATCGGCCGATAATTTGGAATTGATGAAATGACTAGTCACGGAAACTCCAACCTCGATTGAGTGAAAAGCCGCCAAGCAGCACGATCATGCTTGCGACAATCTGCGCGCCAACGGCACCGATCGATGGCGCACTGATCATCAGGACAGCGGCATTGACGCAGATCCCGATCAACGCAACCAGCGTGAATTTCGGCAGAGCGACCTGATGTGGAACCCGACTATTGAATACCCGCCGGTGCGCTAACACGTAATTGATCAGCCCGCCGATGACAGCACCAATCGTGGACGCCACGACCAGGTGGCTCAGACCGGATTGCAAAAGCGCCATCAACGTTGCCCAATGGACGGATGTGCCGATCAATCCAGCACCCGCATACGCCAGCGCCTGCAGCGGTCTTGGGCCAGGAAAAAGCGATTCAACGGCTTGCATCATTTCTCCTCGGATAGCGCCCGAATCTATGACGATCACCTTGTTGGACGGTAGTTTGAAAAAATCCCGGTTCATTGCCTAGAAGCTCCTCTTGGCCTCGATAAGTAGCTGCACGGTGCTGATATCGCCGTTGCCATCCAGTGGATAGGCCAGGTCAATATGCAGAATTCGGCCGATACTTGAGCGACTGTTGCCGATTCGGAGTCCGAGCCCGACGTCTCGCAACCAGCCTAGATTCTCGCCGCCCGAAGGGGACTGGCCCCATGTTCGTCCAGCATCGAAGAAGGCGGCCCCGCCAAACCGAAATAATCGGAATGGATACCAATCAGTGAACAGGCGCTGTTCGAGAGTTATCAATACGCTCTTGTCGCCACCTTGATAACGGAGCGGATAGCCACGTAGCCCGTTGTCGCCACCCAG
>JADFKA010000047.1 GCA_022565135.1 Pseudomonadota bacterium | reverse complement strand
AGGCACAGCGTGCGAGACGGAGCCGGGCGTCTGGAACGTCGTCAAAGCAGCGAAAACTTGACGTCCCTATATCTTCGCGGACAATTTCGGCGCGATTTTATTTGATTTGCGCAATGCGACTGCTTTGGGTCAGTAGCGGCCTCTCAGAAGCATATCACCTGACTGGCCGCTATCAGGTGCAGAGCGGTCGTTCGAGCTGGACTAAATCTGACAGTGTCTATGCGATCAGACGCCGATTATCACAAGCAAATATCATTCGGCGATCTGATTTTCGCCGTGCTTGCCCACAGTCCGATTAACTCTGATATTAGGGGCACAAGAACATGGTACGTCCTGTAAGGCGAACGTGCGCAAACAGTAAGTGGGTCTTAAGTACCATATTTTAGAATGTTGTGGCCGCCGGCTGCCGCAATCTCGAGCGCGCGCTTCGCATGATTCTGCCCTTTTACTTCGGACAGGTCGGGCTCGGACACGTGCGCAATATCGAGGTGCACTGGCGCCAGCGGTTGCAGCGTCTTGCTGGCCGCGAGATGCGCTGTAACTTCAAGCAGTGTTGTCGCCACCCGCGTTTCGGCTTTTGCCAGCGCCGCCTCGGCGCCGTTGGCATCCGCCACTAAGACAGAATGACCGGCAGCAGCCGCTTTGAGTGCAGCGGGTAAAATTCCAGGCACGGGCCGGATTTCGCCATTCAGTGCCAACTCACCAAAAAATTCGACGTCGCTGACTGCCTCCACAGAAATCTGTTCACCAGCGGCAAGAATTCCCAGCGCAATAGCCAGATCGAATCGACCACCCGTCTTGCGCATGTCGGCTGGTCCAAGATTTACTATTATTCGTTCCTGCGGGAATTTGAACCCGGAGCTGAGTATCGCGCCGCGCACCCGGTCCTTGCTTTCACGAACCGCTGTTTCAGGCATGCCGACGATCGAAAACACCGGCAACCCGCCGGTCAGGAATACTTCAATCGTAACTGGTGGCGCATCGGTACCGAGCTGCGCACGACTCATTAATATGGCGAGGCTCACAGCCGGCCCTCCTTGGCTTGCGGTCGTCAGGTTAGGTCAGTCTTCAGGATTGTTTCTTTTCGTAGTCCTTCAGCCGCTCTTCAAGTGCTTCGAGTTTTTCCCGGGTCCGTGCGAGCACCGCTTCCTGAACCTCGAATTCCTCGCGCGTCACAAGATCCAGCTTGCCAAGTCCTGTCTGCAAGACCGAGCGAAAGTTCTCCTCCAGGTCTCTGCGCATCGAACGCAATCCCTCCGGAACGGCCCCGGCCAGCTTTTTGACGAGATCTTCAAATGAATTGTCATTCATGACCCTTTAAATACCGCAGCGCAAATGAAAAAACCAGCGCCAAATTGGGGCAGATGCTCTGATTCAGCGCACCAACACAGTGCGGGTGAGATAGCCTGAATTCTCTAAGCGATTGTTTCTATGCCGCTTGCTCAAGTTGGCACGAATGCTGCACTGGGAAAGGTGACCACATTTCACCCGTATACCCGGAGCATTGAAAATGAAGACCTTGGTTATAACAGTCCTGGTTTGCGCACTAGTTCCTTTGAGTAGCGCCGCGCAAGCCGACTGGTCTGCCAACCTCGGCTTCGCGAGCGAATACTATTACCGCGGCATCTTTCAGGAGAGCACATCCGCGAGCGCAGGCCTCGCCGTCGAGAATAGCGGCTTCTATGTCGGCACCTGGGTCGGTGATGTTGGCGATGGACTGGAGGTCGACGGTTATTTTGGCTACGGCACGGATGTCGGTGAGATCCGCTTTAGCATTGGCTACACCGGCTACTTCTACACCGGCGACTTTGACGATACGTACCAGGAGATAAACCTGGGTGCCGGATTTGGCATCTTCTCACTCGATATCGCGATCGGCAAATACGACAACTTTGCGGGTCCGACGCAGAACTACACGTACACCTCAGTGACCGTTGAAAATGGCGACTTCCACGGCAAATTAGCTGGCTTTTCTCAGGACTTCGATGGCGAGTATTTCGAGATGGGCTACGCAACAACGATTGGCGAAATCGACGTTGGGATAACACTAATTTTGTCCAACAAAGATCTCGTGGGTAGCAACGACGAAGCGATTATTTTCACCCTCGGCAAGTCGTTCGACTTTTAACATAGGGGCATCGCCATGAAATTGATCACCGCGATTATCAAACCGTTCAAACTCGATGACGTTCGTCAGTCCGTCGCCGACATCGGCATCCAGGGGATTACGGTCACCGAGGTCAAAGGATTCGGTCGTCAACGCGGCCATACCGAGCTCTATCGCGGCGCCGAGTATGTCGTGGACTTTCTGCCGAAGTCCAAGATTGAACTCGCGGTCGCAGACGATATGGCTGACCAGGTCATCGAAGCCATTGCCAACAGTGCACGCACGGGAAAGATCGGCGACGGCAAGATCTTCGTCACTGAACTCGTCGAGGCTATTCGTATTCGTACCGGTGAGACCGGTGCCGAAGCCGTTTAGGCACAGACATACAAGCGGGGGGACTTCACATGGATGAAGTAACGCAGATTTCGGCGCGCGTCACTGAACTGGCTTACGCTCTGGACACTTTTTACTTTCTCGTCATGGGCGCACTGGTCATGTGGATGGCCGCCGGGTTCACGATGCTTGAAGCGGGGCTTGTCCGCGCCAAGAATACGGCCGAAATTCTGACCAAGAACGTCGGCCTTTATTCAATTGCCTGCATCATGTACATGTTGTGTGGTTACGCAATCATGTACCCGGGCGCCTATGCAGGCGGCGTTTTCCAGAGCCTGTTGACCTTCGGCAGCGGCATGCTGTCCGCAGTTGACAATACCGCCGCTGACGTGATCGCCAGTGGCGGTGAAACCTACTACTCCGGGCTGTCTGACTTTTTCTTTCAGGTCGTTTTCGTCGCCACGGCGATGTCGATCGTATCCGGCGCTGTCGCAGAGCGCATGAAGCTCTGGTCATTTTTCCTGTTCGCCGTAATCCTGACAGGCTTTATTTATCCTGTGCAGGGGTTCTGGAAATGGGGCGGCGGGTTCCTCGAGGTCAACGGGTTCCTGGACTTCGCGGGCTCGGGTGTCGTGCATCTCTGTGGCGGTGCTGCAGCCCTGGCTGGTGTGCTGTTACTTGGAGCCCGAAAAGGCAAGTACGGACCCCGGGGCCAGATCAATGCAATTCCGGGCTGTAACCTGCCGCTCGCCGCGATTGGCACATTGATACTCTGGCTCGGCTGGTTCGGATTCAACGGTGGCTCGGTACTCAAAGTGTCCGATGTGGGAGAAGCCAACGCCGTCGCGCTTGTATTCGTCAACACCAACATGGCGGCGGCGGGTGGGCTCGTATTTGCGCTAATCCTGTCGCGCTTCTGGTTTGGCAAAGCCGACCTGACGATGGCACTCAACGGGGCACTCGCAGGGCTCGTCGCGATCACGGCCGAACCACTGACACCTGAGCCGCTTCAGGCAACGCTGATCGGCGCCGTTGGCGGCCTGCTCGTCGTTAGCTCCATCGTGCTACTGGACAAGATCAGAATCGATGATCCCGTCGGTGCTATTTCTGTTCATGGTGTCGTCGGCATGTGGGGGCTACTGGCGGTCTGCTTAACCAACAATGAGGCCACACTTGGAGCACAGCTGCTTGGACTCATATCGATTTTCGGCTGGGTATTCGCGACCAGCTTTATCGTCTGGTTCCTGATCAAAAAGACGGTCGGCATCCGCGTATCCGCAGAAGAAGAGTACGAAGGCGTCGATATCTCAGAATGCGGCCTCGAAGCTTATCCTGAGTTTTCGGCTGTCGAGTGAGTGCCGGACGCGCGCCCGTTGATAGGACATAGGCCGGCCCGAGCCAGATTCGCTGGCAAGAATAATTATCTTCTGGCACAATGACTTAGCGGGCCTATGGGCCCGTTTTTCTTGTGTCATAATGGCGGTACTCGCACACAGTTTTGCCTGTGATCAAATTCGCATCAATGCTGAATTTCGCATGCTTTAATGTTGTCAAGTTCATTCCCTTATACAGGAAGGTGCCCAATGTCACGTATCGCACTCACGCTTATCGCAGCGGCTGCCCTCACGGCAAGTGGTGGCTCTATTGCTGGGGAGATATACAAGTGGACCGACGAAGACGGCATTTCGCATTACATGGACCGTCCGACCGGACAGCCCTCCGAACAGCGACTTGCTTTCATCTCCACTGCGACGAATGACTCCGCGGTACGAGACCGTGTTCAGGCACGCCACGAACGCCAGGCTGCGCGCCAGGAATCCAGGGCCACCGCTGCAGAGCGGCAGCAGAGCGAGGCTGAAACACTGGCGCAAAACGAAAGACGTCAGCAACAATGCCAGATGTACCGAAGTCGCCTGCAGAATTTCCTGCGATCACGCCGCCTGTATCAGGAAAACGATGCTCATGAGCGCACCTACCTGGATGACGATCAAATCCTGGAAGCACGTGAAAAAGTTCAGGACATGATTACCGAAACCTGCAGCTAGAAAACCGGGGACAGTCTACAATGGCGCTTCCGATCTCCAGGAGCGCCCAGCTTGGCCGCAAAACCGGATACCGAGAACAGCGAGACTCAAGCGTACCTGCCTGATTTCTGTGCCGCCGGCACAGTGTTTATCGTGGTCTTAATCGCAGAACTTGTGGCAATCCTGCTCACTCTCGCCGCGCACGACACGCCCGGTATGTTCATGACCGAGCTTGCCAAAACATCAATGCTTATCGTCTGGATCGCAATTCTCGGGGCGGTGATTATGTGCCTGGCCCGCGACAAGCTGCAAAGCGCCGGCAAGACCCGCGCCTTTGTTATCAGTTTCATAATGCTTGAACTGTTGTGTCTGGCACTCGCCGAAATTGCATACCAGATAACGCGAATATTCGCCCAATTGACCATCATTGATGACACACACTCCGGATACATTCTGCGAACGATTGCCATCAGCTCCATCGTAATCGCCCTGGCGATGCGATACCTGTATATCTCCAGCGAATGGCGTCGCAGTATCGAACTCGAGACGCAAGCTCGCATCAGCGCGCTGCAGGCGGTGATTCGGCCACATTTCTTGTTTAACAGCATGAATACGATTGCATCGTTGACGCGCACCAACCCCCGTCAGGCCGAGGAAGCAGTCGAGGATCTGTCTGACTTGTTGCGAGCGAATCTCGGCGGCTCGGGTGTCCGGACTTCGCTCAAAGAAGAACTCGAGGTCGCGGCAATTTATCAGCGCATCGAAAAACTTCGGCTTGGCGATCGTCTCAATATCCGTTGGGACATTGCCGACCTGCCCATGCGCGCATTGATACCGAGTCTGACCATTCAGCCGCTGCTCGAAAACGCCATCTATCATGGCATCGAGTTGCTGGCTGACGGCGGTGAGGTAACCGTCACCGGAGTTCGTGACGACGACTTCCTCGTCATCACGATCTCAAATCCGGTCGCACCCGGCATAAAACGCTCCAATGACGGTAACAAGATGGCGATGTCGAATATTCGGCAGCGCTTCGAATTGGCCTATGACAATCGCGCCAGCGTCGACGTTGTAGACACTGACACGAAATTTACAGTCACCTTGAGGTTTCCGTACGACGAGATAAGCGCGTGAAAATTTTGATCGTCGACGACGAAAAACCTGCACGTGACCGCCTGCGGCAGCTCATCGACGATTGCGGCGCGTACGAGGTGGTCGGCGAAGCAGCAAACGGTGCGCAGGCCATTGCATTGGCGACAACGCTGCATCCCGACATCGTGCTGCTGGACATTCGTATGCCCGGTATTGACGGTATCGAGACCGCTCACCACTTGAATGCGATGGACGCACCGCCCGCCGTCGTTTTCACAACCGCGTATGACGAGTACGCAATTGACGCATTCGAGGCTCGAGCCATTGGTTACGTGCTGAAACCGGTGCGGCGTGAGCGACTCGAACTTGCGCTTGAACACGCCGGCCGTATATCGGGCAAAATGCTTGGCCAGCTCACCACGGCGGCTCATTTAAAAAACCGCCGCTATCACGTGTGTGCTCTGGTCCACGATGAACTGCGGCTAATTCCCATCAACGATGTCGCCTACTTCAATGCCGATCAGAAATATGTATGCGTGCACCACGAGCGCGGTCTGGATCTGATCGATGATTCCCTGAAATCACTTGAACTAGAGTTCGCCGACGAATTCGTTCGCATTCATCGTGGCGTACTCGTTGCCCTCGACAAAATCGACAAATTGGAGAAAGCCCCCGATGGCAAAACCCGCGTTGTCCTGAGGCACGCCTCTGAGACCGATAACGGCGATCTAGTGATTAGCCGGCGGCATCTAGCCAATGTCCGCCGCCGCCTAAAAGGGGGCCAGACCTGAGTTGAACATTCGTATCGCAACGCGCAAGAGTGCGCTCGCACTTTGGCAAGCCAATCATGTTGTCGAAGCGCTCGCAGCGTTGCCCGAGGTCGATGCGGCCGAGCTCATACCATTGACAACACTCGGCGACGAAATGCTCGACCGCAGCCTGCAGAAAATTGGTGGCAAGGGATTGTTCATTAAGGAACTCGAAGTTGCGATTCAGGCAGGCAAGGCCGATATTGCCGTGCACTCGATGAAGGATGTCCCGGCGGAAATGCCTGACGGTTTTTGTATCGCAGCGGTCCTGCCGCGCGCGAACTGTGCCGATGTGCTTGTCGGACAAACGCTTGATGACCTTGCCCAAGGGGCCTGTGTTGGCAGCTCTAGTCTGCGCCGTGCCGCACAACTTAGAATGCTGCGTCCGGACTTAAGAATCAAGCCGCTGCGTGGCAACGTCAACACGCGGCTGGCCAAACTCGAAAACGGCGACTATGACGCGATCATCCTCGCTGCAGCTGGCCTCGAGCGCCTCGGACTGCAACGACACATTAGCCAGCAGTTCTCAACCGAGGAGATGCTACCGGCCGCAGCACAGGGTGTAATTGGTATCGAGTGTCTCGTTGCGAACAAGCGGCTGCGCGACGTCTTGGCGCAACTCAATCACGAAACAACGGCCAGGTCGACTGCTGCAGAGCGGGCCATCGCAAAAACCTTGCAAGCGAACTGTCAATCGCCGGTCGCCGCGCACGCGGTAATCGCTGACAACCGCATGACCGTCACGGCGCTGGTCGCAATGCCCGACGGTAGTCGTTCGGTTCGCGACAGCGTCAGTGGTTCGCCCGACGATGCTGAAACCCTTGGCGAGCAGCTCGCAACACTCCTGCTGGAGCGCGGTGCCCGTGAAATCCTTGCCAGCATAGGTGACGCGCATGGCTGACGCGGCCCTTGCGGGAATTGGCGTACTTGTTACCCGGCCACGGCACCAGGCCAGCGGGCTTATATCTGCAATCGAATCGGAGGGCGGCACGGCATTCGCTTTCCCCACGATCGAAATCGTGCCGCGGGCGTCGGCGGTTGTACGCACTGAGGTGCGCTCGCTGCAGCCGCCGGACATTGCAATATTCGTCAGCCCTAACGCCGTACAGCATGGTCTTAGCCATGCGGACTCCGCCGCAATTGCTGCCGTTGGCCCGACGACGACGGCCGCTATCGAGTCTGCCGGGAAGACCGTCGACATTCGCTCGACAACCGGTTTCGACAGTGAGCACCTGCTGCTGGAATCCGGTCTTGCGAAGGTTGCCGGCATGACGATTCGAATTATTCGCGGCGGTACGGGCAGAGAGTTGCTTGCGGATACGCTTAAGGAACGCGGCGCAACCGTGGAATACCTGTCTGTTTATGACCGGGTAGCCCCGGATTATTCGGCAGATGAACTCAGCAAACTCGAAATTCAATGGCGCTCGGGCGCTATTAACGTCGTGACGATTATGAGTGTCGAGTCGCTGACGAATCTCATTACCATTTTGCCGCAATGGTGCAGCGATCAACTCCGACAAACGCCGCTGGTGACGCCAGCTGTTCGTGTGATAAAAGAAGCGGTGGATCGATTCCACAATGTCCCAACAGCACTGGCAAGAGGACCGCAGGCAAGCGAAATGGTCCGCGCAATTACTGACCTGGGTCCTATAGCAACCGGACAACCCTGATGAGCAAAAAAGGCAAGGGCGACCAAGTGTCGCACCCGGATGATGAAGACAACAGCGTCGAAGACGTGACGCCGATAGCGGAACCAGAATCCTCGACCGAGCCCGATGCAGCAGCAAAACGAGGCGCCAGTGCGCCTGTCGCCTGGCTCGCACTGCTGCTGTCGTTCGTGGCGCTCGCGACCATTGGCTATAGAGTTGTTGACGATTGGCGCGTACAGCGCCGCGGCGAACAAAGCGCGGCTTCACTCGCCAGTTCGATCATCGTTCTGCAAAGCCGCATCGATGCATCGATTGAGAAACTCGCAAAACTCGAACCCACGCTCGCCGACCTTGCCGCGGCCGACAGCCGCACTGCTGCCGACCTTGAGGCATTGCAGCACGATCTCGACAATCGCATGCGCTTACTTGACTCGCTGCCGCCGCGCATGTCGAACCTCGAGCGTTCGATGGCATCATTGCAGGGTGTCTCAGCAGGTGCACGCGATACTTGGTTGCTCGCCGAAGCCCAAAATTACATGCACATTGCGAATGCACAGTTACAGTTGGCCGGCAATCCGCAACTCGCAGCGCTCGCGCTTGGCATGGCTGATGAACGCATCGTGCAACTTGCAAATCCTGCGCTGATCGATGTTCGACGCGCGATCGCCGATGAACTCGCGGCGCTCGAGGTCATGGATAAACCGGACATCGAGGGTATTACACTAACACTCTCGAGTCTGGCCCGGGTCATTGACTCGTTACCGTTGCGTGGCGTTAAGGCGTCTGCGCCCGAATCAGCACAGCGCGCGGACGAAGATCTCAGTGGCGTGGATCGCGCCTGGAATTCGGTGAAAGGGGCGGTATCCGGGCTCATCAAAGTGACTCCGCCCGATCAAGCCACAATGCCGCTGATTGCACCTGACTCCGCGTACTTCCTGCGCACCAATCTTTCATTGCAACTGCAAATTGCAAGGCTCGCGTTGCTGCGAGGTGAGACAGCTGTGTTTGAGCAAAGCCTCGAGGATGCGACGGCCTGGCTCGAACTGTACTTCGATACGGAGAGCGCTCAGGTTTCAACAGCGCAACAGACGATTGATGAAATTCGTGACGGTCTGTTCAGCGTAGCGTCACCGGATATTTCGAATTCACTGCGCTTGCTGCGCCAGTTCAAAACGTTTTCTGAGCCCACCCCGTGAAATTTGCGATCATCGTCGTCACCGTCACGGTGCTAGGTGCGTTTGCCGCGCACTTCCTACTGGGCGATCCGGGTTACGTGGTCATCAATTTCCGCGGCTATCTCATTGAGATGTCCTTGCTTGTGCTCGTCGGCCTCGTCATCCTGCTCGCCTTCTCGATCTGGCTGATTCGCCGGCTCATTCAGATACCGCGCCGAATCGGAGAATCTGCAGGGCGTTACCGAGCGGGCCGTGCTGGCCAGCAAATGACACGCGGCATGATCGAAGTCGCTGAAGGTAACTTTGCTCGCGGCGAAAAATTGCTGGCACGGGCGGCAAGTATCAGCGATACACCATTGTTTAATTATCTGCAAGCAGCACGCGCAGCGCATCTGCAAGGTCAGGACCAGCGCCGCGACGAGTGGCTCAAGCTCGCGTATGAGCATACACCCGAGGCCGCCAATGCCGTTTTGTTAACGCAGGCCGAGCTACAGCTCGATCGTGAGCAATACGAGCAGGCGCTCGCAACCTTACGGCGCCTGGATGAAAATTCCCGTAACCACAGTTATGCGCTCGGGCT
>JADFKA010000046.1 GCA_022565135.1 Pseudomonadota bacterium | reverse complement strand
TCGGCATCCACAACATCATCATCGGCTGTATCAGATGTGGTTTTTCCAGACTCCGCTTGGACCTGCTCGGCGTAAAGCCGCTGAGCGAGGCCGCCCGAAGCTTCGGCCAGCGCCGCAGTCTTGGCCTCGATAGCTTCCCTGTCGTCTTTTTCCAGAGCCTTTTTCACATCCGTGATCGCAGATTCGACGCTGAGTCGTTCCTCACCGCTGGCCTTGTCACCCAGCTCGCTCAGCGTTTTCTCCGCGGCATGAATCAGGCCGTCAGCCTGATTTCGTGCATCGACGAGCTCGCGGAACTTGCGATCCTCCTCGGCATGACGTTCCGCATCACCAACCATTGTCTCAATTTCTTCGTCCGACAGTCCGCTTGATGCCTTGATCACGATGGTCTGGCTCTTGCCCGTTGCCTTGTCCTTGGCCGACACGTTCAAAATACCGTTCGCATCGATGTCAAAGGTCACCTCAATCTGCGGTAAGCCGCGCGGTGCCGGCGGAATATTTGCCAGATCGAATCGTCCCAGTGATTTGTTGTCGAGTGAACGCTGCCGCTCACCCTGGAGCACGTGAATTGTCACAGCGGACTGATTGTCGTCCGCCGTCGAGAACACTTGCTCGGCGTTCGCCGGGATCGTTGTATTCTTTTCGATCAGCTTGGTCATTACGCCACCGAGCGTCTCGATACCGAGCGACAACGGTGTAACGTCAAGCAATAGAACGTCCGTGACGTCGCCGGCAAGTACGCCGCCTTGTATCGCGGCACCCAACGCAACAGCTTCGTCTGCATTGACGTCTTTGCGCGGCTCCTGCCCGAAGAAATTCTGAACCTCTTCCTGCACCTTGGGCATGCGCGTCTGCCCGCCGACCAGGATTACGTCATCAATCTCGTTTACCTTTAGCCCGGCGTCATTGAGTGCGATCTTGCACGGCGCGATCGTCGCCGCAATCAAATCCTCGACCAGTGACTCGAGTTTGGCTCTCGTGAGCTTGATGTTGAGGTGCTTCGGGCCACTTGCATCCGCTGTAATATACGGCAAGTTGATCTCTGTCTGCTGTTGCGTTGAGAGTTCGATCTTGGCCGTCTCGGACGCTTCCTTGAGGCGCTGCATCGCGAGCGGGTCCTTGGTGATGTCAACACCGCTTTCGCGCTCGAATTCGGACGCCAGGTAGGTGATTACGCGCATGTCAAAATCTTCACCGCCCAGGAACGTGTCACCGTTCGTGGCCAGCACCTCGAATTGATGCTCACCGTCGACCTCCGCGATCTCGATGATTGAAACATCGAAAGTGCCGCCACCGAGATCGAATACAGCAATCTTGGCGTCGCCGCGTTTCTTGTCCATGCCATAGGCCAGTGCGGCAGCAGTTGGCTCGTTGATGATGCGCTTGACGTCGAGGCCAGCGATTTTGCCCGCATCCTTGGTAGCCTGGCGCTGCGAGTCGTTGAAGTACGCCGGCACCGTTACTACGGCTTCGGTGACGTCTTCACCAAGATAATCCTCGGCGGTCTTTTTCATTTTCATTAACACACGAGCGGATATCTCCGGCGGCGCCATCTTCTTGCCGTTTGCCTCTACCCAGGCGTCGCCGTTATCGGCTTTTGCGATGGTATACGACACCATATCGATGTCACGCTGTACGACATCGTCTTCAAAACGACGCCCGATCAGTCGTTTGACCGCGAACAGGGTATTGGTCGGATTCGTCACGGCCTGGCGCTTGGCGGATTGTCCCACCAATACCTGGTCGTCCTTGCTGAACGCGACAATCGACGGAGTCGTGCGATCACCCTCGCTGTTTTCAATAACCTTGGGTGAATCGCCCTCCATGACTGCTACGCAGGAGTTCGTGGTACCCAGATCGATACCAATAATTTTTCCCATGTCTAACCTCCGAAATGTTCAGGAATGCTTCCAAACTGGCAGATAGGTGGGGCCACAAACGCTTGTTTCAAGCCACATCCGACCTTTTCTTGCTCAGTCGCCGGCCGTCTCTGCCGGCATTTCCATAGCGACAATTACTCTCGCGGGCCGCAGCAGGCGACCATTGAGCGCATAGCCTTTCTGAATAACGGTGATTATGGAACCGGGTTCGACGTCAGCTGATGGCTGCATGCTTATGGCTTCGTGCACATCGGGGTCAAAAGGCTCACCTTGCGGGTCCACTTCCTCAACGCCAAATCGCGTCAATGCACCAGCCAACAATTTAAGCGTGGCTTCGCTGCCCTTACGCAGGCTATCAACGTCAGCCGCATCAGTCGCCTCGAGGCCCAGTTCCAGGCTGTCTTTGACTGCCAGCAACTCCCTGCCGAATCCTTCCAGCGCAAATTTGCGCGCATGTTCTACTTCGCGACTCGCGCGCTTGCGTACATTTTCAACCTCGGCGGCAGCTCGAAGGTACAGATCCCAATTTTCGTCAGCCTTCGCCTGGATCGTGGCAATCACTGACTCAATATCATCGTCCTGTGTGGACGCCGTAGCGTCAGTCACGTCGGTTTCTGTACTCTCGTCGCCGGACTCGGCCTCGGGACAATCTGACTGGCGACTCATTGCTGGTTGATCCCCTTTACGATTCGCGGGCTGTCACTGCAGCTTTGAAGTGTGGGGTTCTGCCGGCAAATATCAAGAGCCGTACGACGTATTTTCCCCTGGCGGCTAATGGCTTAGCGCTTTTCTTAACAACCGCGCCGTAATGTCGACAACTGGTACTACCCGGTCATACGCCATGCGCGTCGGACCAATAACGCCAAGCACTCCAATCGTGTCGTCGTCGAGTTGATACGGTGCGGTTACAACGCTGCAATTATCCAGAATCTCGATCCCCGATTCTTCACCGATAAATATCTGTACGCCGTCCGCGTTGATGCTGCGATCGAGCAAGTCGAGCATCATGCGTTTGCGAGAAAAAGCATCGAACAGGCGCCGCAATGTGTCGACATCCGACAGCTCGGCGAATTCCATCAGATTGGTTTCACCTGCGAGTACGAATTCAGGGCTTACATTTGTGGCCCCCTCCATCGCAGATTGCGCGACCAAAATAATCTCGTGCATTGCCTGGTTCATCGAATGCCGTGTTTTGTCGAGATCTTCGAGAATGCGATCCCGAACATGCATCATCTCGGTGCCGCCATAGTTATCATTAATGAAATTCGCAGCTTGCTGCAATTCAGAGGCCGAGTACTCACGATCGGTGTGCAGAATTCTGTTCTGCACCTCGCGATCATTAATGACGAGGATGGTGAGGATGCGATTGTCTGAAAGTGGCAGAAATTCTATTTGCCGCAATGCTGTGTGCTGCCCCCTTGGAATGGTCACAACACCGGCCAGACTCGTGATTTCCGACAGCATGCTGGACACAGACGCCACCAGCGCGCTCGCATCGTCCGCTTTGCTGCGAATTTTTGCTCGTAACCTGTCGATGTCGTCTTCGTCTGGCTGCCGGAAACGGACCAAAGTATCGACGAACAGGCGATAACCCTTGGCTGTGGGTATGCGGCCGGCTGATGTATGCGGTGCCGAAAGCAGCCCCATGTCTTCAAGGTCCGACATGACATTGCGAATCGTGGCCGGGCTCAGATCGAGACCAGGATCCTTCGACAGCGTTCGCGAACCGACGGGCTGCCCGTCGCTGATATAGCGCTGGATCAGGACGCGCAACAGTTGTTGCGCGCGATCATTGGGTGAAGTACTGATTGCTTCTGCAGACATTCGCCAGAAATACGAAAAATTCGCAAGCGACTCGCTGTGTTAGGGTATCTGTCGACACGCTAGCAATGGCTTGGCGGTCGGTCAAGGGTTTGTGATAATAGACCGTCGAAGTGCAACAAGAGTAACAAATTCCAGAGCGAGCAGACAATCCCATGGGCAGTGACTTCCAGAAGGTGGCGGTACTAGGACGCCACGATGATCCGCGCGTCGCCGAACCCATGACATTGCTGGTCCGCCATTTAACTAAAGCTGGGATCGAGGTGTTCGCAGCGGACGATATGACCATCGATCTGCCCGTTACACGTATCGCCGAGTCGAAATTGGCCGGCCATGCTGACCTGATGATCGCCATCGGCGGTGACGGCACGATGCTTTATGCAGGTAACCTCTCTCGCCGCAGTGATATTCCGCTGCTCGGAGTCAACCGCGGTCGACTCGGATTTCTTGCCGACGTCTCGCCCGACGAGATGCTCACGAGTGTCGATCACATCCTGGGCGGCGACTACACCTGCGAGTCACGTCTGTTGTTAGACGCACAGCTGACCAGGGCCGATGGCAGTACTGTGGCAGCCACGGCGTTGAATGATGTCGTAGTGCAGCGTCGTGAGACCGGTCGAATGATCGATCTGGTAACCAGCATCGCCGGCAAATACGTCAATACTCACTCGGGCGATGGCCTGATTGTCGCAACACCGACCGGTTCCACTGCCTACGCACTCAGCTGTGGCGGACCCATTATCGAACCGCAGCTCGACGCTGTTGTCGTCGTGCCGATTTGTCCGCATACGCTAACCGATAGACCCATTGTTGTCGCCGCCAGTCAAACGATCGAGATCAGGCTGCTGCGACGCGAAGATACGGGTGCCGAGGTAGCAATCGATGGTGACACCATCGGCGCAATCGAGCCCGAAGACGTCATTACGGTCAGCGCGGCTGACTCTCGTTTACAGCTGATACATCCTCCCGGCCACGATTTCTTCGGCATATTGCGCTCCAAATTGTATTGGGGACGTGACAGTCGTAAACGTGACGAGCGCACGGACTAGGCGATGCTGACACGCCTGCAGGTACGGGACTTCGCCATCATCGACCGCATTGCCGTCGAATTCGGTCCCGGCATGACGGTACTGACAGGCGAAACCGGCGCTGGAAAATCCATCCTTGTCGACGCCCTGGGTCTCGTACTCGGTGCAAGGGGCAGCAGCCAGCTTGTCAGAAGTGGCGCAAAGCGCGCCGAGTTTTGTGCAGAATTTGACGTATCGGGCATGACGGATGTATGTGCCTGGCTCGAAGAACACGCGCTCGATCAGGATCGTGAATGCCTGTTGCGACGGGTCGTCAATGCGGATGGACGCTCGCGCGCCTTCATCAATGGCAACGTCGTGACGATGCAGCAGTTGCAACTGCTGGGCGAATTGCTGCTCGATATTCACGGGCAGCAATTTCATCAATCTCTGGGCCGCCGACCCGTACAACGGGACCTGCTTGATCATTTCGGCAAATTATTGGATACGCGGCGAGACACAGAATTAGCCTATGCACAGTGGCGATCGTTAGCGGACAGCTTGCAACAACTTCAGGAGGCCGAGTCCGATCGCGCGTCGCGGCTCGACTTGCTCGAATTCCAACTCTCGGAATTGAATGTACTTGGCGTTACCGAGGCGGAGCTCGCCGAACTAGGGTCAGACAGGCAAAAGCTCAGGCACGGCGGCCGCCTGGCAGAAGGCGTGACTGCGGCTCTCAGCAAACTCTCAGACGACGAAACTGGTAATGCGAATACCTTGCTAGCCGACGCTGCTCGAAGTGTAGCTGCGCTGACTCAGTTCGACAGCGAACTCGAACCCGTACTCGAGTTGCTGGCAAGCGCGGGGATTCAGATCGCGGAGGCAAGCGATACGCTGCATCGCTACGGCGAATCAATTGACATGGACCCAGATCAATTGAATTGGGTAGAGGAACGCCTCGACTCCATTCAAACAATTGCCCGAAAACACCGCGTTGCGGCCGACGAGTTACCGGCGCTCTGCGACAGGCTCAGAGTCGAACACGATGCAATCAGTCACGCTGAAGAGCGTGGCAGAGTGCTGCAAGCAGAAGTTACATCGGCCAGGGCCGCCTACCGCGATCTGGCCGCAGGTCTGTCCAAAAACCGCAAAAATGCAGCCAAAGAATTTTCTGCCGCCGTGACCGCAGCAATGCATGGATTGGGTATGCAGGGTGGTGTATTCAGAGTCGCCATCAGCTGCCTGCCTGACGAAGAAGCGCGCCCATGGGGAATTGATGCAATTGAGTTCCTCATCAGCGCCAATCCCGGGCATCCGCCATTGCCGTTGTCACGCGTGGTATCTGGCGGTGAGCTCTCGCGTATGAGCCTTGCTATCCAGGTTATTGCTTGCGACGGCAGCGCTATCCCCACGATGGTGTTTGATGAAATCGACAGCGGTGTGGGCGGCAGTGTTGCCGAGATGGTCGGCTTGCGATTGCGGGAGCTTGGAGCCCAACGTCAGGTTCTGTGTGTCACTCATCTCGCGCAGGTTGCGAGCCTTGCTGACCACCACTTTCGCATCAGCAAAGTGACCGACGGCAAGGCTACACGCACTGGTGTCACTGCACTGGGCAAAGATGAACGCGTCAAAGAGCTGGCACGCATGCTCGGTGGCGTGGAGATTACACAAAAAACCATTGCGCACGCAGCAGAGTTGCTGGCCGAGGCCACGAGAAAGCAGGCTTAGTCAGTACTTCGTCAGGCCGATATAGATGGAGTATTAGCCGCCCTTGGATTTACTCTGAATCGGCTTCACATACAACACAAGGCTGTGATCCAGCAATTCGTAGCCGTGACTTTTTGCCATTTCTTTCTGCAGCCGCTCAATCTCTTCGTTGACGAATTCGACAATATCGCCTGTTTCGACGCACACCATATGATCGTGGTGATGACCGCTGTCGAGTTCAAAAACCGAGTGCCCACCCTCGAAATTATGGCGCGTCACAAGTCCTGCGGCCTCGAACTGCGCCAACACTCGATACACGGTTGCCAGACCAATGTCCTCGCCTGCCGCGAGCAACTCCTTGTACAGGTCCTCGGCACTGAGATGCCTGTGAGCCGAAATCTCGAAGACCTCCAGGATCTTGAGGCGAGGCAGCGTGACTTTCAGGCCTGCTTTGCGTAATTCCTGACGTTGTTCCATGCATAGAGTCTCTGCAGAAATGGGTGCCGAATATTTTCAGCTGTTGCACCGTTTGGCAAGAAGGTATGATGCGCGGCTATTATGCCGCAGTTGGCAGCCCGCCTCTACCACCGAACGGTCCATCTGCGACGAAAACTGAGCGGACACTGGATGTCCAACACGAATCTGCCATGCATAAATTGCTACTCATAACGCTGATTGTTTCGGCCTTAGCCCTGTCCGGCGGCTGCGTGTATCGAGCGAATATTTCGCAAGGCAACCTGATTGCACAGGACGACCTGGATCAGGCTGAGGTCGGCATGACACGTATTCAGATACGATTTCTTTTGGGTACACCAATGATCGACGATCCATTCCACAAGAATCGTTGGGATTACATCTACTATCTCATAATCGGTCGCAATGACGCGACCTTCAAACGTTGGGTTTCTGTTCTCTTTGAGAACGATATCGTCATTGAAATTCGCAAGGACCTGGAACTCGCTCCCGGACTATAGGCAACCCCTTACTCGCTAGCATTACTCATCGTGCGGCCTGCCAGCGCCAACTGACGTCGCGCCTCGCGCGGTTCGATTTCCAATCGCCGATAGATCTCAACCCGATCGCCGTTTTTGAGGTGGTACTCGCGAGCCACGATACTTCCCCAGACTCCGACTGGGCAATCGTGTTGCTCCGCGTCGGGTACGAGATCAAATACACCCGATTGTGCAATCGCATCTGCGACAGTGGCACCTTCGATCAGTGACAGCGTAACCAGCGCCTGCGCATCACGCTGTGCGAAAATAACCTCCACCGTGATTTTATTAGTCATTCGCGCCCCTGGTCTCGCCAAAAGTTACGTCGGCCCTGCGCGTAAACGCGTCTATTAGCGTATTGCATATTTCCTCGAAGAAAGATCCAAACATCAGGTCGACGACGCGGTTGGCGAATTCGAACTCGAGCTCCAGCGCGACTTTGCAACCCGAATCACCAAGTTGCGTAAACTTCCATCCGCCGGCCAGGTGCCGGAACGGGCCACCGACCAATGCAATATCAATTTCCTTACCGGCACGAGATGTGTTTCTCGTTCGAAAATGTTTGCTGACAGAGCCACGATGTAATTCGAGAGTGGCTTCAACCACGTTGCCCTGTCGAAAGTGAATAACGGCGTCGCGACACCAGGGCAGAAACTCCGGGTACGACTCGATGTCGTCGACCAGTGAGAACATCTCGCCGACAGAGTATTTGACCAGGGCGCTTCGACTTATTTTTCGCATGGGCGCTGCGACAACCGGAACCCTATCCCTATCACATCAGCCAGTCCAACAGCCCGACAGCCTTGAGGAACACGAACATGATACCGACCGGTGCAACGAAGCGCGCCAATATTCGCCAGAGCATGTATGCCGTTCCGGTGCCGCCGAGCTCCTCTGCTGTAGAATTGCGACACATGACCCAGCCTGCGAACACCGTGATAAATACACCGCCAAGCGGCAACATGATATTGCTGGTCAGGTAATCAACGTTGTCAAAAATTGTGCCCCTGTAAAAAGTGAAGTCCGAGAGCACATTAAAAGACAAGACAGAACCGATGCCCAGCAGCCAAATCAGCACACCGATGACTATGGCCGCCTCGGCACGAGTCCTATGGAAATTTTCGACATACCAGGCAACGGCAGGCTCCATCAGACCGATCGCCGAAGTCCATGCAGCGAATGCGAGTAACACAAAGAAAATCGTCGAGAAAAATGCACCGCCGGTCATTTGGCCGAAGGCCACCGGCAGTGTGTCGAAGACCAGACCCGGACCGTCCGCCGGGTTGAGTCCGAACTCGAAAACAATAGGGAATATCACCAACGCGGCGAGGATCGCAATCACGGTATCGGCCGTAACCACGGCAACGGATGTGCCGTTGATCGATGTATCTTCGGGCAAATAGGCTCCATACGCCATGATTGCGCCCATGCCGATCGATAATGTAAAAAATGCGTGGCCCAGTGCGATGAGCACACTGTCCCAGGTGAGCTTGCTGAAGTCCGGCATAAACAGGAATGCAACACCCTCACCAAAGTGTCCCGAGGTAAGCGAGTAGCCCAGCAGTACCAACATCAATACGATCAGAGCCGGAACCATGAAACGCACAGCCTGTTCCAGGCCTCGCTCGACACCACGAGCGACGACGAAAATAGTCAGCCCCATGAACAAGGTGTGACTGAATGCGACCAGCTTCCAGTTGCCGACGAACGCGCTGAAATGCGCGCCAATCTCATCAGCGCTGGCGCCCGAGAACACGCCCGATGCGCTCTTGAAAACATAGGCCAGCGTCCAGCCAGCAATAACGCTGTAGTACGAAAGAATCAGGATTCCGGCGATCACGCCCATACCGCCGACCCATTGCCAATTCCGTGAACCGCCCTCTTCCTGACCCAATAAGGCCATCGTCGCGACAGGATTGCGCCGACCGCGTCGACCGATCAGAATCTCTGACATCATCACGGGCATGCCGATCAACACGACGCAGAACAGGTACACGATGACAAATGCACCGCCACCGTTTTCTCCGGCAATGTACGGAAACTTCCAGATATTACCCAAGCCGACAGCGGATCCGGTCACGGCCAGGATGAATGCCATCCTTGACGACCAGAAACCATGCAGCGATGTGCGTTTTTCCGCAGTGGTAGCCTGACTGTTCTGCATTATTATTCTCTCAGGGCAGACGAAGCCTGAGATTCTCATACAAATCCAGCACACAGACAACAGGGTGTCATTGGCATACACTTGGAAATGGGCTCATGTGCACTGATAAGACCGTATAATCGCGAACCCGGATTCGAGCCGTGACGCAGATCAATGAGTGCTGACAAGTCGAACAAGCCGCACAGCAAAGTTATCGCCGTCAACAAGAAGGCGCGACATAACTATTTCATTGAGGACACGATAGAGGCGGGCCTCGTGCTCGAGGGCTGGGAGACCAAAAGTCTGCGCGCGGGCCGCGCGCAACTCACCGAAAGTTACGTCACCCTTCGAAATGGAGAAGCCTGGCTTGTCGGCGCGCACCTCGCACCGCTTAATACCGCGTCTTCGCACGTCAAAGCCGACCCAACTCGTTCGCGCAAACTGCTG